>CAVGNO010000043.1:1459-9661 GCA_963630475.1 Blautia faecis
AGAATGGGAGGAACTTTACAGTGCTTCGCGGCAGCAAAGTTATAATTGATGCATCAGGTAACAGACCAGACGATTACATCATCAGGCTTAGACAGCAACATGCCAACAAAATTATCAGTGACATTGTTCAGGAAGATATCACCTTTAATTCCGCTTCAGCGGCAGCCAACTTCGTTGCATTTCAATCCTGTAGTGGCCCTAGGGAGTGGAAAAACTCTTCAGGTGTATCGTTAGGCAAATTTTTGTCCACACGACAGCAAAGCCGTGAATAAGTGACGACGAACCGCGAAATCGGCCATACAATAGGCATAACGTGTTTGTTACACCGGAAACGGAAATAACGGAAATTAACGGATTCCGTTTCCGTCCGTTTTCCCTCCGTTAATTTCCGTCATCCTCCGTTTCCGTTAGAGTCCGTTTGTGGCATCACACGTCGCGCATGATGACTTCGCCGGGGCGTGTGGTCACGCCGGGATAGAGTTTGCGTCCGGGGTAGATGGTCGTGTTGATACCGGTATGGACGCAGCTACCGATGATTGCGCCGAATTTGCTACGGCCGGTGTCAATCAGCTTGCCGCGAATCAGGACTTGTCCTGCGGTACCGTCGTGACGCATATTAGCGGTGATTGTGCCGGCGCCGATTGTCGAATTGCGGTCGATTACGCTGTCGCCGATATAGCAGAGCGGGTCGATGCGTACATTGGGGGCCAGCAGGCTATTTTTTATTTCGACGCCATGGCAGACGCGGCATCCATCGCCGATTGCGGTATTACCTTTGATATAGCAGTTGGGGCCGATTTTGCAATTTTTGCCGATGATGACATTGCCTTCGATATATACTCCGGGCAGGATTACGCTATTTTCGCCGAGCATCACGCGTCCTTCAATCACTGCGCTGGAGTGGCATTTCCCGATGATGATGTCCTCATTGAGCGATCCGGTCAGAATATCATTGAGCTGCAGCAGATCCCACGGATACTGGACTTTAAGTCCGCCGCGGTGCAATTCTGCAGTTGTGAGTAGCTTCCCTTCTTCCAGTGCGGTCACGACATCATCCGCCGGCCACAAATCACCGGGGAATTCGATATTCGCGGTAACATTTTGCAAGCGGTCATTGAGCAGCTTGTCAAGGCTGGACGTCAGGAGCGGCAATGAGAGCACATTGAGATCAAGGGGGTTGAGATCTTTACTGATAACTTGGACAATACGCATAGTCAACCTCCTTGCCTTGCGGCGTTAAAAAGTCACAAACAAAAAACAGAAAGTCAAGTTCGGGGATATACAACAAATTCGCACATACAATAATGCCATATTTTCCCCGTGTGTTTCAAACAAGCAGTTTTTAGCGCGGAAAACGTGAGAAAAGTGTTTAATTCTTATAATTTGACTTGTAATCCCGCGAATGCAGTATATCTTATGCGCGTTACCCGTTTTGAGAGCGGGAATGAAAATTAGCGTTGCCCAATGGTGTAATGGTAGCACAACTGATTCTGGTTCAGTTAGTCTAGGTTCGAATCCTGGTTGGGCAGCCAATTTCAATTTTAACTTACTGACGGCGGTCAGTTGCAACGCCACCGTTTTTGCTGCTAATCCGCCCGCATTAGTGCGTGGGCGGTTTTTTTGTTTATTTCGCGGCTACGTAGGAAACATCGTCATCATGTTTTGGGATCGCATCACCAGCTACTTTGTCAACGATATCGGTATTGACCTTGGGACAATGAATACGCTGGTGTGGGTTGCCAGCCGCAACTGTATTGCGCTGGAAGAGCCGTCGTATGTCGCGGTCAATGTCTCTACTGGCAAAGTGCGTGCAGTGGGCAATGAAGCAAAGCGGATGCAAGGGCGTACGCCGGGCTTGATCAATGTGATTCGGCCGATGCGTGACGGTGTGATTGCCAATGCTGCGGTGACGGATGAGATGCTACGCATTTACATCCGCAAGGCGTCAGGTTTCAAATTTATGATGCCGCGCGTGCTGATTGCAGTGCCGTCGGGTATCACGGATGTCGAAGCGCGTGCAGTGCGGGACAGTGCGCATCATGCCGGCGTGCGTGAAGTGCGACTGGTTGAAGAACCGTTTGCATCTGCGCTTGGCGTGGGACTGCCAGTGACGGAGCCGGACGCTAGCATGATTGTTGATATTGGTGGCGGTACGACAGAAGTCGCGGTCATTTCATTGGGCGCGATTGTCTCCTGCAATAGCGAGAAATGCGGCGGCGACGCGATGGATGCGGCGATTATCTCGCACATGCTCAAAGTTCATCAGCTGCAGATTGCCGAGCCGACCGCTGAACAAGTGAAGATTAGAATCGGCAGTGCGTGCCCATTGCCGGAGAAGCTGACGATGGAAGTCAGCGGATATGACGTAAGTGGTGCGGCAAATGAACGGCGACCGCGTGCGGTAACTGTCGATTCCGACGAAATCCGTGAAGCGCTTGCAGATCCATTGGCGCGCATTTTGCGTACAGTGCGCAAGACTATCTCGAATTGCGGGCCGGAGCTGGCAGCGCGGTTGCTGAATAATGGCATTACGCTAGCAGGCGGCGGTTCATTGCTTCGCGGACTGGATACATTTATTGCGACAGAATCCAATCTGCGCACAGTAGTCGGCAATGACCCGTTGCACGCAGTCGTCAATGGCACGGGAGAATTATTGCGCGATGGCGCGGACGGCGTCTTCAGCAACCCGGAAAATATTCTTATTGGTCACGGATCGATTGATTAGTTATTTGGTCGGGGACAAGCCCCGACCAAATAATAGTGAATTGATATTTTTATGCGTTCAATGTGGCGATAATTGCGTCGAGTGCGTCGTATTGGTCGGACCAGGTGTCATCGAATGTGATGCGGCGTGCATTTTCATCGACGTGTTCGAAATGGAGCTGTCGCGTGCGTGGCGTATCGAGGAGTCCTGCGATGCGTTCCGGCCATTCGACGAGTGTGATCGCGTTCGGTTGAAAGAGGAATTCGTCGATACCGAATGCGAGTGCGGCATTTTCATCGCTGATGCGGTACATATCGAGGTGATAGAGGCAATTTTGCGGATTAGTCGGGACGCGGTATTCCTGTGCGACAGTGAATGTGGGGCTTGTCACTTTTTCGGTGATGCCCAATCCGCGTGCGACACCGCGTGAGAAGACGGTTTTGCCGCATCCCAAGTCGCCGACGAGTGCGATTACTGTGCCGCCGGGCAGGATTTTGGCAATTTCCTGTCCGAGCATCAGCGTCGTATCTTCAGATTTCGTGATAACTATTTTTTGCATATCTATCAGATCAAATCGATGCCATAGACATAGTCGTCCATGAAGTATCCGTTGCCGATCGGGTTCTTTTCTTCGCGGACGCGTTTGAAGCCATTGCGTTCGTATGCGCGGATTGCGCGGTCATTCTGCTTATTGACATTGAGCAGCAGCTTTTTCGCGCCGAGCGTGCGTGCGATTTCCTTGACGCGCGAGAGCATTTGCGAGCCGACGCCCATGCCGTGATACTCTTTGGAGAGATAGAGCTTATGGAGTTTGATCACGCCCTGTGCATACGGTCCGTAGGAGATGAATCCGACTGGCACGGCGCCATCCTTGACCATTTCGAAGACGATGCCTTCATTCATTTCCTTTTCGATGACATCCGGCGCATACATCATCTGAATCATGTAGTCGAATTGCGCTGGCGAGAGGATGTCTTGATAGGTGATTGCCCAGATCTGGCGCGCCAATTTCATCAGGATTGGATAGTCGTCTTTAGACGTGACACGGCTGAATGTGATATTGCTCATAATATTATCTCCGTTATTATTAGAAGAATGTAAGCTGCTGTGGCGCTGAATTGTGTTGCGCTGGCGCCGGTGTATTTTTCGCAATAAATTCCTGCATTGACTTGAAGCCGAAGCGGTCGGCGAGTGCATGCAGTGCAGGCCAGTCGGGTTGAGTGCGCGCAATCGATGCAGGGCCTTGCCAGTCATCCGGCAATGCGCGGTCCAGCGCAATCAGCGATCGGTTGAGTTCGAGTTTTGCGCGTTCATTGCGCAGTGTCTCCTGCATCCGCGGCGGCTTGACGCTCTCCAGATGCGCGTAGATGCCGTCGATATCGCCGAATTCATTGAGGAGTTTTGCTGCGCTTTTCGGGCCGCATCCGCTGATGCCGGGGATATTGTCTGCGCTGTCGCCCAACAATGCCAAGTAATCGCGCAATTGCTGTGGTTTGACATCGAATTTGACCGCGACTGCATCGGCGCCATCTTCAGACCACGGCTCTTTGCTGTTGCCGCGGTTGAGGATGCGCACGCCATCCAGTGCGGTGAGCTGTGCGATGTCCTTGTCGCTAGTGAGAATCAATTCCTCGATGGGGTGACACGCGTATGTCATGCCGCAAATCAAATCATCGGCTTCTGCGCCTTCTTTTTCGACAATTTTCCATCCGAATGCGCTTGCCCACTGCCGAATCGGTTCGACTTGTGCGCGGAGCGTCTCGGGCATTGGTGGGCGCTGCGCTTTATACTCCGGATGCAGTGTGCAGCGCCGTGTGCACTTGCCTTTGTCAAAGACGACAGCGCCGTATTCGGATGGGTAGTGCTCATGTAGCTGCTGGAAGAGCCGTGCCATGCCATAGACTGCATTGCATGGCTCTCCTGAAGCGGTATTGAGCATCCGGATAGCAAAGAACATCCGGTATATTTGCGAATATGCGTCAATAAACAGGCAGGACATCTTCTTTTCAACCGCCGAGTTTGTCAATCATCTTGACCAGCGGTGCGAACAGTGCGACAACGATTGTACCGATGACACCGGCGAGGAACATAATCATCAACGGCTCAATCAGTGATGTGAGGCCTTCGACTGCGCGGTCGACCTCTTCTTCATAGACGGCGGCGACGCGGTTAAGCATATCGGGCAGTGCGCCGGTCTCTTCACCGACTTCGATCATGGAGCAGAGCATCAGTGGGAAGACGCCGGATTTTTCCAGTGGTTTAGTCATGCCTTCGCCTTCCTTGACTGCGTCGTGGATATCATCGATTGCGCGGCCGAAGATTTCGTTGCCGGTGGTATCGCGGACGATCTGCAATGCGGAGAGCACTGCGACACCGGAGCCCATCAGTGTTCCGAGCGTACGTGCGAATCGTGCGGAGATGTTCTTGATGACCAGTCCGCTGATCATCGGCACTTTGATGCAGAACAGGTCCCAGACATACGTACCGATTTTCGTCTTGAGCAGCAATTTGAAGACGACAATTGCGATGATGAGGACGACAAATACGCTCAACGCGTGGTTCTTCAGGATATTTGACGCTTCGATGACGAAGACGGTGATGCCCGGCAGACTTTCGCCAGGAAGCATTTCCGCAAACATCGCGCCGAATTTCGGGATGATGAAGATCATCAGCAACGCGGTGATGCCCATGGCCATCGTCAAAACTGCGATAGGATAGACCATCGCGGACTTGACTTTACCGGCGATGCGCTGCGCTTTTTCCATAAATTCGGCCAGACGCGTCAAGACAATTTCCATTGCACCGGATGCTTCACCTGCGCGCACCATGGAGACGTAGAGTTTGTTGAAGCTCTTCGGATGCGTGCCCAGCGCTTCGGAGAATGTCGAACCGCCTTCGACTGATGCGGCGAGGCTGCCCATCACTTTGTACAGTTGCGGCTGGCTGCCCTTTGCTTGGCGCTCGAGCGTGTGCAGTGCGCGCACTAGCGGCAGACCGGCTTCCAGCAGTGTTGCAAGCTGACGTGTCGCGGTACACAGCTGCTTGTTCGGCACTTTTGGCATGCCGAAGAAGGAGCCCATGCCGGCTGATGCGGCTTTGCCTTTTTCCGCGCCGCCAATTGTCGCAAGGCTCGTCGGCGCAAGCGACTGATTGCGCAGAATTGCGGTCGCTTCCTGTTCGTCTTCGGCTTCCAGGACGCCCTTGACTTCTTTACCTGCGGTATTATATGCAGTATACTTAAATTTCGCCATGGTAAATCATTCTCCTGAGCTTAAGTGCTTATCGCTTGGCGGTCCCCGCTTTGAATTGCTCGTGAATCTTCTGGACAATTCCTTCCGGGTCATGCGACTTGGTAATCAAATCACCGTAGGAGATCTTACCTTCGTTATAAAGTCTCATCAAGTGAGAATCCAGCGTATTCATGCCGTATTTCGCACCAGTCTGGATATCCGAAGTGATACGGAATGTCTTGCCGTCACGAATAAGCGCTTGGATGGACGGCGTCGTAATCATGATTTCGAATGCGGCGACACGGCCTTTTTTGTCGATGCGCTTGAGTAGCAACTGTGAGATAACGCAGACAAGCGTTGATGCAAGCTGCGTACGCACCTGTGCTTGCTGGGTCGTGGGGAAGGAGTCGACGATACGGTCGATGGTTTCGGCTGCGCCGGTAGTATGCAGGGTTCCGAAGACCAAGTGACCGGTTTCGGCCGCGGTGATAGCTGCGCTGATAGTCTCATTATCACGCATTTCACCGACGAGAATCACATCTGGGTCCTGACGCAGCGCGCGGCGGATTGCATCGGCAAATGACGGCACGTCGTTATGGACTTCACGTTGAGTGATAACGCAATTTACGCTCTTGTGATAGAACTCGATCGGGTCTTCGATTGTGATGATGTGGTCTTTCTTTTCGTGGTTGATGACGTCGATCATCGATGCCAGCGTCGTGGACTTACCCGAACCGGTCGGTCCGGTCACTAGTACGAGTCCACGCGGGCGGAAGAGGACGTCCTTGGTTGTCGCCGGCAAGCCAATCTGCTCCAGCGTCAATAGTGAGTTGGAGATAGTACGCAGAACCATTGCGATATTGCCGCGCGCACGGAATGCGGATACACGGAAACGCGCTTTATCGCCGAATGCAAAACCGAAGTCGACGGTACCGTCCTGCTGCAATTTCTGCTGATTGGCCTCACTGGTGATGGATTTCATCAAGTACTCGGTGTCTTCCGGCTGCATTGGCGGGACATCCAGCGGAGTCATTTCGCCGTGGATACGCAATACCGGCGGTGAAAAACAGGGCAAGTGCAAGTCACTAGCGCCTTCTTCGAGCACCAGATCCAGCAAATCAGCCATCTCTAATTTTGCCATAGAAAATTTATTCTCCTCTCTAAATGTATTTTCCCTAAAAGTGTATAGCGGATGCGATGCCTACTTAGGCAAATGTGAATTGAATCACTTCTTTCGCGCATGTCACGCCGGCTAGGACATGCTTGAAGCCGTCCTGACGCAGCGTGCACATTCCTTGTTTCATCGCCATTTCCTTGATTTCCTGCGTCGGGCAGCGCTTGTTGATCATCGTCTGGATTTCCGGTGTGACGACCAGCAATTCGAAGATACCGACACGGCGTTTGAAACCGGAGCCGTTGCATGTATCGCAGCCGGTACCGATGTAGAATTTGCGGTCGCCCAATTCTTCACGCGTGATGTTGAATGCCTTGAGCTCCTCGTCTGTCGGCGTGTATTCCTGCTTGCAATTGGGGCAGATACGGCGAATCAGACGCTGTGCTAGAACTGCGGTCAGCGTCGAGCTGATCAGGAAGGGCTCGATGCCCATGTCAATCAGACGCGTGACCGTACCAGCGGCGTCGTTGGTATGCAGAGTCGAAAGCACAAAGTGACCAGTCAGTGACGCTTGTACGGCAATTTCGGCGGTCTCTTTATCACGGATTTCTCCGACCATTATTCGGTCGGGGTCTTGACGCAGGAATGCGCGCAGTGCATTGGCGAATGTCATGCCGACTTGCTCGCGCACGGGCACTTGCATGATGCCGTCGATGTCGTATTCGACCGGGTCTTCGACGGTAAGCAGCTTGTCTTCGACTTTATTGAGTTCGCGGATGCCGCTGTAAAGCGTCGTGGTCTTTCCGGAACCGGTCGGGCCGGTTACGACGAAGATGCCGTTTGGTCGCGCAATCAGCTTGCGGATATTCGCGACCATCTCCGGTTGCATGCCCAAGCTGTCCAAGCTCAAATTGACGACAGAGCGGTCAAGAATACGCAACACGACGGATTCGCCGTAGCGCGTCGGCAGTGACGATACACGCAAATCGACCGGTTTGCGGTTGATATGCAGCTCAATACGGCCATCCTGAGGAATACGCCGTTCAGAGATATTGAGGCCGCTCATGACTTTGATACGGCTGATGACCGGCACTGCAAAGTGCTTCGGCGGCGGATTCATCTCAAACAGCGCGCCGTCAATACGGTAGCGGATA
>CAVGNO010000043.1:9671-13711 GCA_963630475.1 Blautia faecis
AGCGGATACGGAATTCATCCGCGAATGGCTCAAAGTGGATATCGGAAGCTTTGTCTTTAATTGCCTGCTGCAGGATGACATTGACGAATTTGACGATAGGCGTCTCATTCGCCGCTTCCATCAGTTCCTTCTCGGAGAGGTTACTGAAATCCTTGTCCGCTTCGTTGCCGGACTGGTGCTGTGCGACCAGTTCGTTGATGACATCGCTTACGCTACCGCCGTGCTCAGGATAGATATTGTCCATCGCATCCTGGATATCCTTCGGGCGTGCGACGACGATGTGGCATTCTTTGCTGATGACGAAATGCAGCTCATCGACCAGCTTGGTATCGAATGGATGATCGGTAGCCAGCGTGAGGACGTCATTTTCTAGTTTCAGCGGGATAATGCTGTATGTGCGTGCGGTATCTGCGCTGATGAGATTTGCGACATCCTCGGTGATTGCGGAAGCGCGCACTTCGACAAATTCGGTGCCGAGCTCCTCCGCGATGATCTGAAGCAGCTGGTCTTCGGTGATGATTTCGTAGTTGTAGAGGACTTCATCGAAGGGTATGCCGCTGGTATGGCTTTCCTCCAGGACTTCCTGCAACTGATCTTCATCCGCTATCTTGCGGTTCAGCAGGATCTGCCAGATGATGCTGACATCGGGTGAAATCTCAAAATTGTTTTCGCTCGTATATTCGTCCATAAACTCTTGCTCTATGTCCCGTTCCGTTTAATTCACATCGACTGTTGTACGCAGTACTTCGGTGATTGAAGTGACGCCCATTGCCGCTTTGCGCAGTCCGTCATCACGCAGGGAGCGCATGCCGTTTTTACGCGCATGGCGCATAATGACACCGGAGTCCGCTTTTTCGTAAATCAGCGCTTCGATGGATGAGTCCAGCATGAAGATTTCATAGATGCCCATACGGCCGCGGTATCCGCGGTTGCATTCGGGGCAGCCGACCGGCTCCATAAATGTCGCCTTACTGATTTCCTCTTCGCTCAAGCTCAAGCCGTCGCGTTCGCCCGGCGTCAATTGATGCGGCTGCTTGCATTGTTTGCAGAGGCGCCGCACGAGACGCTGCGCCATAATTGCGCGCAGTGAAGATGCGATTAGGAAGGGCTTGATGCCCATGTTGATCAGACGCGTGATAGCAGACGGCGCGTCGTTGGTGTGCAGCGTACTGAAGACCAAGTGGCCGGTCAGCGCTGCGTTAATTGCAATCGAGCCGGTCTCGTCATCACGGATTTCACCGACCATGATGATATTAGGCGCCTGACGCAGCATTGCGCGCAACGCTGAAGCGAATGTCAAGCCGACGTCGGTATTGACTTGCACTTGGTTGATACCGGAGAGCTCATACTCAACCGGGTCTTCGGCTGTAATGATTTTACGCGTCGGCTGATTGAGCTCGTGCAGGAATGAATACAGCGACGTGGTTTTTCCCGAACCGGTCGGGCCAGTCACTAGGAAGATTCCGTCCGGCAGATTCAGGATGCGGTAGATTAAATCCTGGTCGTCTTGCAAAAAGCCCAGCTCGCTGATACCGAGCATGACGCCGGATTTATCCAAAATACGCATGACAATTGATTCGCCGTATGTACATGGGATGTCCGATACACGCAAGTCCAGCTCACGCCCCATCGCGTTGGTACGGATACGACCGTCCTGCGGAATGCGGTGTTCGGACAAATCCATGCCGCTCATCAGCTTCAAGCGGGACAGAATCTTATTCTGCAAATACTTCGGCGGCGACTCGACTTCATTGAGCACGCCGTCAATACGGTAGCGGACGCGGAATTTCTTCTCGAGCGGCTCCAAGTGGATATCGGATGCGCGCGAACGGAACGCCTCCATAATCAGCAGCGAGACATAGCGGATAATTGGCGCGGCTTCGTCTTCTTCAGTGCCCGCGCTGTCGGTTGTGCTGTCAGTCGTGCTGTCTGTCGTCGATGAAATTGTGATATCGGTCGTCGTCTCGGTGAGCTGTGTAATGACATCTTCGGTGTCTGCGCGCTTGTAATAGAAGTCGAGTGCGCGGTCCAGCTGCCGTTGTGAGACCAATACGCCTTCGACATCCTGGCGCGTGAGATGTCGGATTGCATCCAATGACTCGATATCGGAGGGATCTGATACTGCGACGCGCATGATGCCATTTTCAAAACCGACTGGCACCATCTTGTAGCGCAGTGCAATTTGCGAAGGCAAAAGCGAGATGATTTCTTCGGGAATGCGTTCCTTATTGGCGTCAAAGTCATACAGATCCATGTTGTACTCCGCCGCCAGCATCTGCATCACCGCTTTTTCTGTGACGGCTTTTTCGCCGTATAACGCGTTCAGAACAGAATCATATTCCTCGTCTTTTACGCATTTTTGTGCAGTGTGAAGCTGGTCGTCCGTGACCAGCCCGCGCGCAATTAATAAATCAACTATGAAGTCGTCTTGACCGATCACAATCTACATCTCCATAAAATCTGGAATCAATCACATAGAGAAATCACATTCCCAACTCTGACAATCCACGAAATATACTACTAATTTGAAAATTCGCGGACTTTTTTCAGCTTCCAATCATCTCAAGGAACGCGGTTTCGTCGATGACTTGGACGCCGAGCTGTGCGGCTTTTGCGCTTTTGGTTGCGCCGGTGTTCGCGCCTGCGACCAAGTATGTCGTGTTTTTGCTGACTGCGGATGCGACTTTGCCGCCGAGTGCGCGGATTTTTGCTCCTGCGCTTTCGCGATCCATCGAGCTTAATGTCCCGGTGAGCACGAATGTCTTGCCGGCGAGGGGCAGTTGTGTTGCGTTTGCCGATGAATCTGCCGCGCCTTCGCCATCACCGACTGGTGCGATATTGAGCTGCGCCATGCGTTTTAGCCAGCGCTGGCCGATTTCGCCCTTGAAAAACTCCAGTACTGCGACTGCGGCCATTGGTCCGACGCAAGTCGTCACATAAGCGCCCTTTGCAGTGGATTGCCGGATGAGTCCGCATTGCAGCAGCTTTTTGGTTGCTGCGCTGATGTCGAATTGATGCTTTGCGTGTTCTTGTATTGCCGCGAATTCGAAGAGATCCTGCGGCGGTGTGGCGTCTGATGTGCTGTTATTCTCGACAGTCCGGCTTGGCGCGACGCCTTTCTGGTAATCGAGCAGATCGAGCAGCAGCTTCAGATATGGCGAGTCGGCGACTTCGGCAAGATTGCGGTGAATGCGGCCGAGATGATAAGCAGTCGTGCTGCCGATTTCAGGGATGCCCATTGCTTGTAGCCATGCGCCCAGCGGTTTTTGTCTGGCATTCTCGAGCGCTTTGAGGAGCTTTGCGGCATTCTTTGGACCGAAGACGCGCGGTTCGTCATCCGTGCCGAGGTTAAGTGCAGCTAGCTTGTCTTGCGTGAGTTCAAACAGATCCAGCGGCTCGGCGATGAGACCGCGTTCACAGAGCGCTTCTGCGACGACTCCGCCCAGCGACTCGATATCCAGTGCATTGCGTGCGGCGAAGTATTCGACTCTGCGCACATTTTGCGCAGGGCATTGCAGGTTATTGCAGCGCCATACGGAAAAATTGGGGTCGCGTGAAATTGGCGCACCGCATGATGGGCATTTACCGTGCAATGCGCCGCAGAAGTCAAATTTGACTGCATCGGCAGGGCGTTTGGAGATGACGACTTCGACGATTGCCGGGATGACTTCGCCGGCTTTCTCAATTTTCACTGTATCGCCGATTCGGATGTCATGCCGCGCAATCTCGTCCTCGTTATGCAGTGTCGCGCGGGAGATCGTCGAGCCAGCCAAGTAGACGGGTTCGAGTTCTGCGACGGGTGTGAGCACGCCAGTGCGTCCGACTTGGATAGTGATGCCATTAAGGCGCGTTTGTGCGCGCTCCGGCTCATATTTATATGCTTTTGCCCAGCAGGGCGCTTTTGCCGAAAAGCCGAGGATCTGGCGTTGCGCAAAGCTATTGACTTTAATCACTGCGCCATCGGTATCGTATGGGAAATCACGCCGGAGGATGTCGAGCTGTTCAATTGCCGCTTTGATGCCGGCAAAATCATTTGCGTG
>CAVGNO010000044.1:0-2557 GCA_963630475.1 Blautia faecis
GGGGCATACGCGGCATTGAACAATTATTCAGCTCTGGAACTCTATGGTTCGCCTGCAGTTGAATTGAAAGTCAATACACACATGTTCAATGAGCGTTTATATGAGTTCAATTTAGCGAATTCCGGCGTGATGCGCAGCGGTGAATTCATCACTTCGATGCTCTTTCGGCGTGGGGATGTGACGCCGGCTGCATACAAGCTCAGGCTGTATATTCCCAACAGCTTCCTCGCGGAAAAGGGCAACTGGCTCAAAGCGGTCAATTACCAGCAGAATAAACTGGGAATCCTCAGCGATTTCTCCGTGATTTTCCCGGAATTGCCTCTGCCTGATGGCGTGGAAATGCCTTCTGGCGGCGACATGAATTTCCTGCCGGCTGGGACTTCTGAAGTGAATGCACAGGAGTGGTTCACCAGCGTAATCGAATCCTCGCAGACGGAATTCTCAATGCGGGATGCGGTCAGCAAAATGCGCGAAAAGGGAATCCTTTCCGCAAATAACATCACGGATGTCGATAAGAATATCTATCAATCGGAAACGGAAGAACTGACGCTTTACGGCAATGAGAAAAAGATGACAGTCATCACTCAGAAGACGGAGGCCAGCTCTTGGTCAAACTGGATACTTCGGTTTTGAAGAATGGGCCGACGCCATTTTTCGAATTCGCGACGAAATAGTGAGAATGCAAGATGGATTTTTCTCAGGATGCTAAAAAAGCCCTTGAGCACTTGACCGCGTATCAGCCGGAATTTGATGCCAGGATCCGCTGTTCCACGGAAATGTGCCGCAAGGGCGCCGCGAAATTGAAACTCGTCTGTCCGGATGGCACCGAACTGAAGAATGCGACGATTCGCTACCGCTTGAAACGCCACGAATTCTGCTTCGGTGCAAATGGATTCATGTATCAGCAGTTTGCGAATGAAGATGCATGGAAAAACGAAGTCTTTACCGAGAAGTTCAAGGAGCTGTTCAATCTGATGGTGATTCCGTTTTATTGGAACACTCTTGAACCCCAACGTGGGCATTACCGTTTTGACAAGGACTGCGAGAAGATCTACCGCAGGCCTTCGGTTGATGCGCTTCTGGAATTCTGCGAGGCTAGCGGAATTACGCCAAAGGGGCATCCGCTGGCTGGCACACTCTGCTTCCGGAGTGGCTGCCGTCAGAACACTCCGCGTGGATTGATGAACATGAACGCCGGATTTCCACAATTGCAGAGCGGTACGCAAAACGGATAAAGAAATGGGATGTCTATAATGAAGGACTGCAGCTGGATCCGCTTGATGCGGAGTGCTCTGTTCCGGATAATCATATCCTGCGATTTTCTTTATGTCGCATGCATCCAGATTCCGGTGCCGTGCTAAATGAAAGAGATTCTGGAATTCAGCGACACATGCGGAGTCTTTGCGGAATGCATGAACCGGGCCTTTTGTCAGTAATTCGGCGAAAACACGCTCTGCGAATTCTCCGCGGAAGTTGATATAAATAAAATTCCAGCTGCACTCATCAGGGTTGAAATATTCAAAATTCTGGATTTTGGGAATGAACACACATTTGTTTTCGCCCAGATCGTATGAATCCAGAGTGCCGTCCGGGTTGCGGTAGACAATCCGCCCCATGCCTTCATGAGTGTACTGTAGCCTGAAAAAATCACGGCCATATTGATAATCAATGGACGAATGATAATGCGTTCCTGGCAGAATCGTGCGGTCACCTGCCGTTGAAATGGTTGCAGGAAACTGATCCGCAAGAGAAATATCCCGGAAATCTATCCATATATTCTGCCCGTCATAGCCGTCGCGATAAATATTCTGCATGATACGCTCCTGTGTTGCATCGCTAATTTCAGATGTCGTTGCGCTGTTGGTCGAATTTAGCACATCTTCGGAAAATATCTCATTCAGTAGCGGATTTTCTTCTGCGCCAACCGATGAATATGTGATTTTCTTCATTTCTTCAATACACTATGTAACACTGTATTGAAGAAATTACACAAAGTCAAAATATCATAACTATTTTGTAATAAATAAGAAAATATAGATGATATTTGATTGATATTCGTTGTTTTGTTGCATATAATATGTCTGCATACCGCATCTCTTGAATTCGTGGAGTTGATTCTTCAAAGGAAGATTTTCATCACAATGGCAGAACATCGTTCAAAACTCACTTATTTGCAGCTAGCGCGTGCGTTATCGAATCGCATCAATGGCGCTGGGGGTGAGAAGATTCTGCCCAGTTACCGTGCGATTGCGGAGGAATATGGTGTCAGCTTGAGTGTCTGCCAGAATGCGATTGGGCAACTGGTGCGTAGTGGGCAGCTACGTGTGTCACGCGGGCATCGCGCTTATGCGCCCGAATTGGCCAGCACAAACAACGACTACAGCTTTTTTGGCGTCATTCATCCGTATAATCCTGCAGGCGATTTTGTGATGCGATTAAATTTTCATATTGAGAGTGCATTTTGCCGTCAGGATGCGATGGCATTCCCGTTAATACGCGCAACCGTCCACAACAACGACCGTGAGATTGTGCTGGCGGATGAGATGCTGCATAATCA
>CAVGNO010000044.1:2567-10413 GCA_963630475.1 Blautia faecis
GCATAATCATGTGCGCGGACTGCTCCTCTCGCCAAATACGAATTCGCCCAATGGCGCGTATTTCACGGATTTGAGTCGGCGGATGCCAATCGTACTGTTTGACCAGAATTTGCGCGATTGCGAGTTGCCGCTCGTGAAATTCGATTATGCGGATTTTGCGCGACAGATTGTGCGGCGGATGAAGAGTGCGCATCGTCGCCGTATTTTGCTACTGCGGCCGCATTCCGGCAATGCAAGTGAACAGGAATTCCGCAATACAATCCGTGAGCGCATCGACAGTGATGAGATTGTTTTTCCGCTCTACGAGCTTGCCAGTGATATCGCGGGGCAAAATTGCAATCGCATTAAACAGCTTGTCGAGCGCATGCGCGACAGCATTATGGCCAGCGATTGTGACACCGTCTATTGCACATCTGCGGAGTATTTGAGCAATCTGGTGCTTCCTGCTTTGCCTGACGAGTTCCGCAAGCGGCTTGTGTTTGTGACGCAATTTTCCAACTTGCACGTGCCGACGCCATTGTTTTGGGAAGACAACGTGTGGGTGTGGCGGATGTCGTATGGGGAGATGATCGGCTGTGCGGTTCGGCGGCTACTGCGTTGGACAATTAATCATCATGCGCCCCGTGGCGAAAAGCGGATTCTGCTTCATCAAGTCCGCTAAATGAAGATCTCTAGTTATAACTCTCTTCTCTTCAAATAAATACTATGAAAAAATCCTTCACTTTGATCGAATTGTTGGTTGTAATCGCAATTATAGCCATACTGGCGTCGATGCTATTACCGGCATTGAGCAAAGCGCGTGAGAAAGCGCGCAGTACAAGTTGTATTAACAACCTCAAACAGCTCGGCATCAGCTTTTCGATGTACTTCAATGACAGCGAGGACTATCTGCCGCCGATGGAATCCGGTGCGGGCTTTGCGTCGCCGACATGGACGCAGTATCTGATGGGCCCGAATAAGAATAATGCGACAAACTGTTGGGCAACTGACGGACAGAGCACTGGTGCGTATGTCGAAAGCAAGATGTTCAAATGTCCTTCAGTAAAGGGTGATTGGCGGCCGACTACTCACATGGTTCAGACGTGGGTGAATGCACCGCATTATGCAGTCCTGCAGACCATTTTCATCCGCGCAGCTACCGGTTTGATTGGGCGTAAAGTGACTGGCATTCGCAATGTCTCGCAGAAGTTCCTGTTAGTCGATATTGCGGCATGCGACAGCAATGGCTTGCCGCAGCAAAGTGGGTATTTACGTTGGAGCCCGGAGCAGACGCCAGGCCCTAGCTGGCCGATTCCGGCTGGCCGTCACAGCAATGGCTGCAATACACTCTACTTTGACATGCATGCTCAGCAGCACAATGTGAAGGATCCGAATCACTCCATGTCTTTCGCACCGTATCAGAAGGATTTCGAAGATGGGATTCACTGGAAATATGAGCAATAGAAGTACTGTGCAGATGATGCGGTTGTTTTTATTCAGTGCAGCGATTAGCATCAGTGTGTTTGCGCTTGAGCCGAATGTGCTATGGGAGTTCTCGTGTGGGAATCCGTCGATCCCTATTATGCAACTGCCGAGCGGAGCGGAGTTGCTGCCTGGCAATATCCTCCGCGTGACAGGACCGGCCAAGGCGATTGCACCAATTGACGGCGCAGTGCTGCGTGGGCGCACTGTGATGCTGGAATGCTTCGTGCGCGGCGAGAGACTCTGCCAAGCGCAAGGCGATGCGTTGAAGCTGGAGCCGACTTATCCGGAGAATGGGAAATACCGCGAGAATTGGGGCTACCGTCCGCCGAATGTGCAGCCAGTTGAGCACACTGCTGAATGGCAACGCTATTATGGCACTGTACATATTCCTTCGTATGCGGGCAATTTCAATCTTGTCTTTGCACACGCAGGCAAGGATGGTGTTGCGGAATATAAGGATGTGCGTATCCTCGAAGTTCCACAGCCCAAACAAGCACCGCCGCGTGCATTCGTTCCTGCGGAGCACGTGACGCGCTATCGTGGCGCAGTCGTCGGACGCATCAATACGGACGAGGATTTCCGCGTTTTTGCCGAGGAGTGGGGCGGCAATCTGATGCGTTGGCAATTTCTGCAGGGCGGTCCTGAACAATTTGCTTCAGGTGAGGAGTATCTCGATTGGGGACGCAAGCGCATCAAGGAATTGCAGGAGCGCATGCATTTCTTCCGCAAATACAATATCCGCATTGTGATCGACTTGCATCGCGGCGCGGGAGTCGTCAATGCAATCAATAACAACCTCGGACTGTGGAATAAGACGCGGCAGGACGCGATGATTCAGTTGTGGCGCGAGATTGCGGCTGCATTCAAGGGCGAACCGTTAATCTATGGCTATGATTTGCTCAATGAGCCCGGCGACCGTGATTACGATGTACGCAGTGGCGCACTCTCGTACGATATGCTCTACGATACTATTGCGCGCGAAGTGCGTAAAATCGATCCTGTGACACCAATCATTATCCAGCCTTCCTACGGCTGGCTCTGCTATGACATCCCGAATGTAATCTATTCGCCGCATATCTACGAGCCGGGCGAATACACGCATCAGAGTGTGATTGGCAATGGCGCAATCGGAGCATGCTATCCAGATGCCAATAAGGGCTGGAACCGCGAATGGCTTAAGCAACTGGTTCAGCCGATGCGTGATTTCCAACTCAAATACAATGCCAGAATTTACGTTGGCGAATTCGGCTGTGTCGCGTGGGCAAAAGGCGCTGAACAGTGGCTTGCCGACTGGATCTCCATCTTCGAGGAGTATGGTTGGGATTGGACATTCCATGCTTATCGCGAAGCATGGCTGTGGAGTGTCGAACACGAAGGGCCGTCGCGCCGCGAAATGAAGCCAGCGGAAGACATCACGCCACGCGGAAAAGTCTTGCGCGATGCCTTGCGGAGAAACGGACGGTAACGGGGGATAACGGAAAATATTATGATGAACAGCAAACTCTTTCCATTGTTTTTTGCAGTGATTGCTGCGGTATTGCATGCCGCAGAGCCAGCGTGTTGGCAGAATGACTTTGATACCGAAGCCGCGCGTAAGCAAGTCTGCCGCAATGTCATTGACCACGATGCAACCGGTGGTGTCGGCGGCAGTGGCTGTCTGCGTTTTCACAATGATACACCGAAGGGCTATCCGCCGTCAGTTGCGCTCAATGTAGAGCAGTTCAAGGGCAAATCTGTCGTGCTTTCCGCGATGATCCGTGCCGACAATCTTGTTGAGCCGGAGAATCAGTACTGTGGGCCGAAAGTCTGTTTGTATTACAAGACGGTTGCTGGGAAGACGCGTTTTATCGAGTGCCCGAAGAGCTATGGGACATACGACTGGAAGCGTGTAAAAGTGAATGCCGATATTCCTGCGGATGTCACCGAATTGCAACTGCTCCTCGGTGTGCAGCGTTGCCAGGGCACATTCTGGATTGACCAAGTATGCGTGAAGGAAGCAGTCGAGAATTATGCCAATGCATTCGTCACTGGCAGTATGGACAAGGATGATGCAACTTATGCGATTGGCGAACCGATGAAATTCTCCTTCCGCTTGCTGGATGGTAAGACGCCGATCGCGGGGCGTATGCGCTTGACACTTGTCGCCGACGATGGCCGTAATCAGACGTGGGATGCCGACATGCCGGAAAATGAGCCGCTTGTCATCACGACATCATTGGCAAAACCTGGTTTCGTGATGATTCGTTGTGCATTGCTCGATGAAAATGGCAATGTCGTCAAACGCAAGAATCCTGCCGGATCTGAACGCGTTGTGCAATGGGGTCTTGGCGCAGGCGTCGAACCACAGAAGCTGACTGCCGGCGAGCCGGTTCCGGCGGATTTCGATGCGTTCTGGGCAAAGCAGCGCGCAGAGCTGGCGAAAGTCCCACTGACTGTGTTGAAGAAGAGCATCCAAAGCGAAGACGACAAATTCATCCGCTATGATGTGACGTTGCAGTGCATCGGACCGCGTCCGTCTACTTGTGTCCTAGTAATCCCGAAGGGCGCCGGGGAAAAGAGTCTGCCGCTCAATATTCGTCTTGAGGGATATGGCGTGATGCGCACACGCGTCGTGAGCACGCCGAATGCGATCGAACTCTCGGTCAATCCGCACGGCATCGAGAATTCTCGCGAGGACGCATATTACGACGGCTTGCGCAAGGGCGAGTTGAGTGGCTATGGCTTCAATAAGGAGCAGAATAAGAAGCCGGAGACCGTCTATTTCCTCAATATGCTTTTGCGCGATTTGCGCGCTGTCGAATACGGCAAGACACTGCCAGAATGGAATGGCAGGAATATTGTCGTGATGGGCGGAAGCCAGGGCGGTTTTCAGTCAATTGCAGTGAGCGCGCTGGATTCAGACGTCACCGAATGCCATGTCGCAGTGCCGTGGTTCTGCGATCTTGGCGGCATCAATGTCGGCCGCGCACGCGGATGGCGCCCCGATTGGACGCCGGCATTGGGATATTTCGATACAGTGAATTTTGCTACGCGCATTAAATGCAAGACAATTATCGCGGCCGGCCTCTCCGACTGGGTATGTCCACCCAGTGGCGTATGGGTGCTGTACAACAATATCAACGCTCCGAAGGAACTCACGATGCGCCAGGGACAAGACCACGCCGCGTATCACGGCTATGACCATAACACCGCAGTACGAAGTACGGTAAAGGCAAACTAGCGAATTCGTCATCAAGCATCAATTGGAAAATCATCGTCTTGCCGTCGTGATTTAACGTCTCATAAGGTTGCAGATGGCATTGAGTGCGATGGCGAGTGCGACGAGATAGCCGATTGCGCTCATTGTGTCGGTGATATTATGCGCGTACTGCCATTGCTCTTCGAGCATATCGGCGTTTGCGCGTAAGCTCATGACGATGCCGTCAAGCGCGGCGATGAGGCGTTCATTGTGGCTGGCATCCCAGTCACCGAGCACTTCAGATGTGTAATAGAGATCGCGCGTGATGATGGGCAGCGCATGCGCTAGCTCCTGATTAAGTTTCTTGATTTGGCCGATATTCTTTGCTAGCATCTGTCCAACCAGCGGAATCGATGATGGCTGAAATGACAGGAGCTTCAGGATGCTGTCAAATGTCGGCACGACAGTATCGATCGCGCTTGCGCATTGTGCGAGGCTTTCGCCGTATTCGGGCAAATGTATGCCGATGCGGTCGATTGTATCGCGTTGCGTGTCGATGATTTCGGCGGTATTGCGCATCAATGAGCGCACATTTGCCATCTCTTCCCACTTCAACAGCTGGCGAAATGTGTATTGCATGTAGACCGTATAACCGGTGAGCACGGCTGCGATTGTCAGCTGCAATACCGCGAGGATGATGATCAATTTGCGCCGCCGTGATGATGAATTGAGAGATTGTTCTGTCATATTACCGCTTATTTTGCGATGCCGAAGGAGTCCAAGTTGCGCTCGAGTTCTTCCATTACGGAGCGCCAGACAAAATTGCGCACGAGATCTGCTTCGTTTTTATCATTGGCAATCACTTCGTCTAAAAGTTGCGATGTGCGTTTTTGCCGCGCAAGTGCGTCTGCGAAACTCTGATGCGCGTTTGCGATGATGCGCTGGAAGTCGCGGGGGCGGTCATCACGCAATGCGGCGACGGCGTTGTAGTATTGCTGCAACGCATCACGCAATAGCGGCGGCGCGTTGTTTTGATAATTGACGAGGTTGTCCATCATTGCCGCAAGTGCATTTGCATCGAGGTTATAGTCGCTCAATTTGTTCGGCAGCTCTTCCAGCGGAATGTATCGGATTCCCATCTCGGCGGCGGGGTCGAGGACTGGCACGGAGACAAGGCGGCGGACTGCGCTTGCGGTGTCCTCACTGTCCATTGCACGGATGCCAATGCGCACGATGCTTGGCGCACGCGTCGTATACCAGCGTTGCAATGTCTTGCTGTCGGTTTGCGGCAAGCCTAATGCGCGGCAGAATGCGCTTGGCAATGCCGCATTGCCGATGAGCTCTTCCATCCAAATGCGCGGCAGAAATACTTCGGCGGAGAGTGTCTCTTCTGCGCAGCGGAGGAGGACATCGCAGTGTACTGCGTATAGCTTGAAGAGGATATAAGGCCGCGGCGGGACGGCATTTTCCAGTAGCATCTCACAGGATGGGAAGTGCCCGCGCGAGAATTGCAGCCGTGGCATGCGGTAGTCCGGTATATAGAGTCCGCCGGCGCCCTTGCCATCGTAGAAAAGCCGGTTGCATATTGCCGCGGCGACAAAATTGTTCGCGATGCATTTGCGGAGTTTCCGGCTACTTGCGCCGGTTCTCTCTTGCGCATGACGGCGCAGCAGTGCAGTCATGATGCGCATTGCACGGACATCATCTTCTTCTGCTTTTGCCAGCGGCGCTTCGTCAATGGCAAAGTGCGCGCCGTCAAATTCGCTTTCCATCACCATCAGATGCAACGTCTGCCGCGGGAAAGCGTTATAGTGAAGCATGCGGTCAATTTCGCGTGCGCATCGGCGTGTGATCTGGATTGTGCGCCAGACTTCGCTCTCATCCATTGCATGGACAATGATATTGAGCTCGGGAATTTGCTGCTGCAACCGCGCAATCGTCATGCTGCTGTCGGGATGCCCGGCTAGCATGAGTTCATTTTCTTCATCTTCACAATGGACGGACAGTGCGAAAATGCCGCTCAATAAGAAGATGAATGACAATATGTATCTGCAGTTATGCGCCAATTTTTGGTACTGTCATATCAAGTTGTTCATGATATACGCGCGGCGTTCCGGTGTGTTCTTGCCCATCAGGAAACGCAGAAGCGTGTCCAAATCGCGGGCATGATCGACTGCGACCAGCTTGAGGCGAATCGATTCCGAACGGATGAACTGCCCGAATTCTTTGGGGTCAATTTCACCAAGCCCTTTGAATCGTGTGATTTCGACATCGCGGCCAATCTGCTTCGCAGCACTGTCGCGCTCTTTTTCGTTGTAGCAGTAGATGGTGTTTTCCTTGTTTTTCTTGCTGCGCACGCGGAAAAGCGGCGTCTCCAGTACGTAGAGGTGTTCGGAGGAGACCAGCTGCGGGAAGAATGTCAGGAAGAATGTGATGAGCAACAACCGGATATGCATGCCGTCGCTATCCGCATCGGTTGCAATCACGACTTTTGCGTAGCGCAAATCCTCGAGGTTGTCTTCGGCGCCGAGTGCTTGCATAATGCCGTATAGCTCTTCATTTTCGAAGAGCGCGGCTTTGGAGAGCCCATAGCAGTTTTCGACTTTGCCGCGCAATGCGAAGACTGCCTGCGTATTGGCATCGCGCGCAGAACCGACCGACCCGGCAGCTGAATCACCCTCGGTGAGGAAAATCATCGTCTCCTGGCACCGCTCATTTTCTATCGGCTTCCTGTAGCTGCCGGCTTCGTTGAAATGATATTTGCAGTCGCGCAATTTCTTGATGCGCAATGACGACCGCTCTGCGCGCTCCTTGCTGGCTTTCTTGATCTTCTGAATCTCCTTGCGCACCGACTCATTCTTCTCGACTTTCTCGAAGATTGCAGCTTTGTGCTCCGGATGCTTGTAGAGAAAATCAACGACTGCGGCTTTGACTTCGCTGACAATTGCACTGCGGCAATCGGTACTCGTCAATTTGTTCTTGGTCTGCGATTCAAATTGCGGGTCATTCATGCGATATGCGACTGCACCGAAGAGCCCCGCGCGTACATCGTCGGCATCATAGACTTTGTCCTTGGGCGCCATCTCATTAATGCCCTTCACGACGCCTTCCTTGAATGCCGAAAGATGCGTGCCGCCATCGACCGTATATTGCGTATTGACAAATGAGTAGTAGTTCTCGGAGCTGGAGTTAGGGTGGCAGAAG
>CAVGNO010000044.1:10658-13506 GCA_963630475.1 Blautia faecis
TAAGCGCGAGCAAGAGCCCCGCGTTTAGCCATGCATAATGCTGGAAACGCCGCTTGATAATCTTTGGGTCAAAGTGGAATCCGGGGAAAATCTGCTGCGAAGGACGGAAGCGGATGCGCACGCCATTGGGCTCGTCTGCCGCACTGCCCTTGTTCTGCTTAACGAATTGCCCTTCGTGAAATAATACAGTGACGAATTTGCCGTCACGCCAGCTGGTCGCTTCAAATTCCTCCGAGAGGAAGTTGGTCGCTTTCAAGCCGATGCCATTCATGCCAATCGAGCTGTTGAAGACACGCTGGCGTCCATCGCTGTCGGTGATGAATTTGCCGCCCGTATTCGCTTTTGATACGCAGTCACGCAGCTTCTCCAGCGGGATGCCGCGGCCGTAATCACGCGACGTCACCATGCCAGTTTCGTCGATCGTGACAATTACTTTGCGCCCGCAGCCCATTGTGAATTCATCGACCGAGTTATCGATTACTTCCTTGAGTAGGATGTAAATGCCATCGGCGAAATGATCGCCATTTCCGACTTGACCGATATACATCCCGGGGCGCAGTCGCACGTGTTCGCGTGGCTCCAATGTGCGGATGGAGTCACTGTCATAATTTCCTGCATTGGATGTAGAAAACAGGTCGTCAGTCTCTGCCATGAATAATCTCTGATGCTATAAGGCTCAAATCCGTGGCGCAGTGTATGTGCTGCGTATCACGGATTTTTGTAAATATCTTAAATTAGTGGCGCTTCTTGGAAGGACGGCCACGACGTCCGCTGCTATGGCTTGCGCCGCCCATCTCCGGATCATCGATGTCCAAGTCATCATTCAGCTCATCGAGCATATCCGGATTTTCGTCTTCGTCATCCGTGATGATATCGTCATCATTCACGTCGTCCTCGTATTCGTTGTTCAAATCATCGAGGTCGTCTGATTCATCGGGAAAATCGTATGCCAGATTGGAAGCCATCACCAACTGACCGCATTCTGGGCAGATGCCGTCTTCCTTCTCAATTTCATCCAGCCGTACACGGCACTCGCAATGCGGGCATTTAATCGTATCAGAAGCCATATCTTTTTCTCCTTGAAAAATTCAAATTTCGTAAATCGCCGTAATATAACGCATGACGCAAATTAATCCCTGATTCACAATTTGATGCAAGTAAAGCTATGACTGCACCGGCATCAATATTGTTCCATGCCACTTGATTTACCCCTGAAGAGCATTATCTTATGCACTGTTACGCGAATAACGATATTTTCCCGTATTCGCAAGATATTTGAGTGTACCCGTAGCTCAATTGGATAGAGCGTCTGCCTCCGGAGCAGAAGGTTACAGGTTCAAGCCCTGCCGGGTATACCACTTGAGAATAAGTGATTTATAGAGTTTTGAGAGTGTGATGTAAAATATGTGTTGTGTCACAATTGTAACGAAGTGTCACATTTCATCATTATAGATTATATCTTTGTAGTAGTTGGCTGCAAGTCCCTTGATAACGCGCGTTCGGTCGGTTCGGCTACGGCGTGTCACCTTCAATCCATAGACTCGCGAAATAGCAGCTTCAAATGTCGGTGCGCTGCGTCCGCGCAATCCGTTTTTCAGTAATGTCTCATTGTAATGCGAGTATGCTTGCGAGAAGACAATTTCCGCGCCTTCACGTGGGATATAATAATCATTGAGATAGAGATTATCGAAATCGCAGCGATTGCGATGCTCCAGTTTGACTTCTCGGCATTTCTCCGGCTCTGGGAATCGCGTGTATTGTCGGAGCTGGGCAAGTCCAGTCAATGCCAGATTGAGAATGCCCGGCATTTCCTCGTTGATAATTTCAGTTTTTATATCCCGGACTTCACTGACAGTATTTCTGAATCGCTGTTCGAATGGAATGATAATCAACCGATCCCATATCCCTTCGGATTTATCGAAGAAAATCGGCAGCGAATTTGTCGCGAAGACATGGCGTGCGATAGCTTTTGCTTCGCAGCTGTTCTCATGCTTCTTCTCGTAATTCACATTACCGCCAGATATAGAATCCTTGAAGAATCCTTCCAGATAGCGCAGCCGTCCTTGCGGGTCGTCGGTCGGCATTTCGCCGACAATATTTACTAAATGTTCCGCCAGCTTCCATTGCTTGAATTTATCTTCAAAGTCCAGCAATGGCACTGAACAGACGTTGGCCGAACCGACTAATGCTTCCAGAATGGCTTGAAAAGTACTTTTGCCAGTTCCGCCCTCACCGGACAAGAAGAAGCAGACATTATAGGATGTGTCTGGGACTAGGCATAATCCCATCATCATCAACAGAGCTGCCTGGACTTGTGGATCTGGCAGCGTCGTTGCAACCCATCTCTTAAACTTTGGGCAATCCGCTTTGGGATTATAATCGTATGGCAGCGCGAATGTAGTGAGCAAATCGGCAGTCAATGGCCGTGTGTAACTGGCAATTTGTTCCTCGCTGATATATCCGCCGTCTTCCTGCTGCGCGATTAAATGATTGACAGCAGCTTGTTCGATATTCAGCAGGCAATTATTGACCGCCATCCATCCGCTCGCGCTGGCGTTTTCCGATAGCCACCATGGAACAGTGACATCCGGATTCGTGATACCGCAATATCGAGTGGAAGCCAGGTTGGCCAACAAATTTCTGCAGACATTGGTTGTCGGCTGGAAATGGAAATCGAGTGCGACTTCCGGCTCTTGCAGCCATGCCATAGTTATCTTCTCATACTCATCTGATTCATAGCGTTTATAGCAATGGCCATCGAAGAGATACCAGCCTTTGCGCCAATTGCGTACTGTGCATACGCCATCTTTTGAATTGACTTTATAGAATGCTTTAGTTAGTCCAGCGT
>CAVGNO010000045.1:0-13345 GCA_963630475.1 Blautia faecis
CCGGGGACAAGCCGCCGGCCCTACACGTTCTGTGCCCGAGGCGCGCGCCTCGGGATAATAACGGAGGATAACGCTGCGGCCCGAAAAGCCTTGAAAAATGAGGGTTTCATCCGTCAATATACATATATAAGATTATAGTAACGCGTTTACGTACTGGCCATCGCGTCATCGGTTATGAATGGCGTGGCGGCGTGTGTTTTTTTTGTGCATCAGTGATGCATTATCAGTAAAATTCTCAAGGAGTTACCGTGGACACGTTAGAGAAAGGTCTGCAAGCGGAATTGAACGAGATCTCGCCGTGCTGCTACACGATGAAAGTAGTAGTACCGGCTGCCGAGGTCGGCAAAGTCTACTCAGACGTATTGACCAAATATATTGCGAACGTGCGTATGCCTGGTTTCCGTACTGGTCATACCCCGAAGGCGTTGGTCATCAAATCACATGGCGCTGACATCAAGGCGGATGCAACCCAGACTTTGTGGAGCGAGGCTTTGGAAGAATCGCTGGAGAAGTATGGCTTGGATGTGTCGGGTCAGATCTCTTTGAAGGATGACAAGATGCCGGAGCTGGATCCGAAAGCGGACCTGGTCTTCGATCTCAAGTTCGAAGCGTTTGCAAAATTTGATTTGCCGGATTACAGCGGCATGGCGGTTGAGAATCCGGAAGAGGCAGTGGAAGAGAAGAAGGTCAGTGACGCAATGGAGACCTTCATCCGCTCCAATGGCAGCTATCAGAAGGTCGAGCGCGCTGCTGAAGCAGGCGACATGCTGAAGGTTGATTTCAATGCATTGGACGCAACGGACGACGTCAAGGAAAACAAGAGCGCGAGCTACTTGCTCAATGGCGAGAACAGCTGGATTGTCCTGCGTGAAGGCGCAGAGATGCTGCCGGGTGTGATGACGATTCTGGCCGGCATGAGCGCTGGTGACGAGAAGGATGCCGCAGTTGTCTTCCCGTCGGATTTCCGTTGCGAAGCATTGCGCGACAAGACGATTAACTTCCACTTTGCGATTAAGGAAGTCCATGGCTATACTGCGCCGGAGCTCAACGAGGAGCTCTTCAAGCGCTATGACTGCACGTGTGAAGACGAGATGCGCGACCGCATCCGCAAGCGTATCGAGATGTCGAACCGTCAGACAGGCTACGCCGCGATGGTTGAGCAGATCACCAACAAGCTTTTGACGATGGTTGATTTCCCGTTGCCGCCGACATTGATTGAGGAGGAGAGCCAAGCGCTGGTGAAGAGCCGTCTGGACGCGAAGCGCCATGAGAAGGCGACTGAAGAGGAGCTGGCCGAGATGCTCCCACAACTGGAAGCGGAGTGCAAAGCAGAAGTGAGCAAGAATGTCAAGCTCTCTGAAATCCTGAATGCGATTGCGAAGGCAGAGAAGGCACAGGTCACTGAATACGACTTGTATCAGTACTGCATGATGGTCTCGCAGGAGCACGGCATGGACATGCAGGAAGTCCTCAAGAAGGTTCGCGAGGATCGTAGCATCATGCGCAATGTCATCCAGAATATCACGACTCAAAAGGGTCTGAATGCGGTGTTGGCGAAAGCGAATATCACTTACACTGACCCGGTGACTGCTGCGGCCAAAGCTGCGGAGAAAGCGGCTGCGGAAGCAGCGAAAGCGTCAGCGGCTGCAGATGCGGAAAAGGCGGCCGATGCCGCACCGGCCGACGCTGCACCGGCCGAGAATAACTAACAACCCGGGATGCGCAGCGGCAATGCGCTGCGCGTTTCAGGCCATGGGAGCGTATGCCGTCAGCGGCATACGTGTCCTTCGTTTAGGAAGCAGTGGATGACCGCTGCTTCCTGTTATAACTCATCACTACCCGAAATTATGATCAAAAATTCTTACGCACCGATTGTGATTGAGCAAACCAGCAGTGGTGAGCGTCAATACGATATATTTTCGCGGTTGTTGAAGGACCGCATCATCATGCTGGGCACTGCGATTGACGACCAGGTGGCGGATATTGTGGTTGCGCAGTTGCTGTTTCTGCAGAGTGAAGACAGCAAGAAGGATATTGACTTGTATATCAACAGCCCAGGTGGTGTTGTGACTGCAGGTCTGGCGATTTACGACACGATGCAGATGCTGACATGCGATGTGCGCACGTACTGCGTCGGTCAAGCCGCGAGCATGGGCGCGGTTCTGCTGTGTGCGGGCGCGCCGGGCAAGCGTTATGCGCTGCCGCATTCGCGCATCATGATTCACCAGCCGTCAGGCGGCTGCGAAGGCACTGCAGCGGACATCAATATCCAAGCGCAGGAGATTATGCGCACGAAAGCGACTTTGTACGATATCATCGCGCGTCACACCGGCAAGAGTGCGGAGGAGATTGCGAAGGACAGCGAGCGCGACTTCTTCATGTCGGCGGAGGAAGCAGCGGCATACCATGTCGTGGATCAAGTAATTACTCCGAATCCGAAGAGCAAGTAGGGTGAATTGCCATCATGCCAAGAAAGACGACAAAAAACAAGGCGACGGAAAACACTGGCGTTTGCCATATCTGCGGTAAGGAGTATCCGCTTTCGATGCTGAAAGACATCACTGGCGCTGACAGCGAAGTGAATGGAATGTATCTCGGGGGTGGTGAATTCGGCGGCAAGGAGATGTATCTGTGCGACAAGTGCCTGAATGGCATTGTGAATGCGATGATCTTTTCCGGCGACCATGGTTTTGTGCACCTCGTGCATGATCTCAATAATTTCCTCATCGAAAATGACGCTTATGACGCATGCGGCTGTGCGACACGTCCCGGTGACCGTCCGGCGGGTGCGCGTGGCGGATCCGCAGTGAGGAATCTGACGCTTACGCGCGAAACTCTGGGGACGCCTGCGGAGATTTACGACTATCTCGGCCAGTATGTCTACGGGCAGGATCAAGTCAAGCGCACATTGGCGGTAGCGGTCTACAACCACTATAAGCGTATTTTGTTCGAGCAGGAAGGCGGCAAGACTTCGCAGGACATTGAGCTCTCCAAGAGCAACGTCCTAATGATCGGGCCGACTGGCAGTGGCAAGACGCATATTGCGCGTGCGCTGGCACGGCGGCTGCAAGTCCCGTTTGCAATTGCGGATGCGACGACGCTGACTGAAGCCGGCTATGTCGGCGAGGATGTCGAGAATATCCTGTTGCGGCTCGTCGAAGCCGCGGACATGGATCTGGGGCGTGCGGCATTAGGCATTATCTACATTGACGAGATTGACAAGCTTGCGCGCAAGACTGCGAATGTCTCGATTACGCGCGATGTCTCGGGTGAGGGTGTGCAGCAAGCGTTGCTCAAGATTCTGGAGGGCACGATTGCGAATATACCGCCGAAGGGCGGGCGCAAGCATCCGGATCAGGAGTACTTGCATTTGGATACGCGCAATATCCTCTTCATCTGCGGCGGCGCATTTGTCGGGCTGGACAAGATTGTGACGCGCCGTCTAGGCGAGCGCTCATTGGGATTCAACAAGCAGACGAGCGGCAATGAGGGCTTTGGCGGCGCATCAATTGACGAAGTGGCTGCGCATCCGCTCGCGTATGTCGAGCCCGAGGATTTAGTCAGCTTCGGATTGATTCCGGAATTTGTCGGGCGTCTACCAGTAGTCGCAAATCTGGAGGAGCTTACGGCGGATGACCTCGTGCATATTTTGGTCGAGCCACGCGATTCCATTGTCCGCCAGTATCAGGAGCTCTTCCGGATGGACGGCATTGAGCTGCAGTTTACGGAAGACGCGCTGAAAGCGGTTGCGGGCAAAGCGGTTGAGAAGCGCACGGGTGCGCGCGGATTGCGTGCGATTCTGGAGCGCGTCATGCGTGACGTGATGTTCGATATGCCGAAATACAGCGGAGTCAAGGGAGCGAAATGTGTCATTGACGCGGATGTCGTCAATGGTGTGCGTTCAGCAACTGTATCGAAGTAGATTCATCAATGCCCGATAAGCGAACCATCAAGCGGACTGTCAGCTGGCCGGTTACTCCGGCGCTGATAGTCTTTTTGGTTCTTGCGAGCAGTGCGGTATTTCTCGAAGCGGCTGCAGTCGGCAAGAGCGGCGATAATGCGAAGCCGGCGGTGGTCGCGGTTCGCAAGCCGAAGAGCAATGTCATTCATTATGTGACATTGAAGAAGCGGCGTTATCTGTATCTGCATGAAGTCGCCGCGTATTACAATCTGAATTACGCGATCAGCGGGAATGCGAAAGCGCATAAAGTGATATTGAGCAACTTGCGCTATGGCATCAAGCTGGAATTCACCGAAAACAGCCCAGTCGTGCTCATCAATGGCACGACGGCTGCGCTGTGTTATCCGATATTGCCCTATAAAGGCGCATTCATGTTGGAGAACACGGATTTCTCGGAATTCATCGACCCGATTATGCGGCCGGCGCGGATTCCGCGGCGGATAATCCGCACAATCATGCTGGATGCCGGACATGGCGGGACAGATCATGGCGCCGAAGCCGGCGGCGTGATGGAGAAAACGCTCAATCTCGCGATGGCAAAGCGAGTTGGCGCGATTCTCACTAAACGCGGCTATCGCGTGCTTTATACACGCGACAAAGATGTCACGATGTCGCTTGCTGCGCGCAGTGCAGCAGCGAAAGCGCAGAACCCCGCGCTGTTTTTGAGCATCCACTGCAATTCGACGCAGCAGAAGTCGATTCATGGCATCGAAGTGTTTATTGCCAATCCGGCGGGTGTGCCGTCGTATGGCACGACGACGCTGGGGCAGGATGCGCCATCGACGAAATACAACCGCACTAATGCGTTGTGGGCGTATTACACGCAGAAGGATTTGACGAAAGCGACGAAAGCGCTGGAGCGCGGCGTCAAGCGCAAGCAATTCTACGTGATACGCGAGACGCCGACGCCATCGATGCTCGTCGAAATCGGCTTTTTGTCCAACGATGCCGAGCGCAAGAAGCTATTGCAAGCGGAGTATCAGGACAAGATTGCGGTCGCATTATGTGACGCGATTGACAAACTGACGAAGGCGGTTCGCCCGCCAGTGAAGCCGGCTTCGACTGCGCCGCCTGCGAGAGTGCCAAAAGCGGGAGTGCCGCGCAAGTAGCGCGTGAGTAAAGAACCATTTTTTCTATCTATTTACAATTATGACTAATCAGGAAATTCTCAATTATATGGCAGAGACCGGCGCTTTATTGACCGGTCACTTTCAGTTGCGCAGTGGATTGCATAGCGACCACTACTTCCAAGCGGCATTGCTGTTGCAGCACACTCGCATTGCGGAGAAGCTGTGCACCGAGCTTGCGGCGCCATGGCAAGGCAAGGGCATCGATGTCGTCATCTCCCCTGCAGTCGGCGGACTGGTCGTCGGCCAGGAAGTCGGCCGTGCATTGAGCACGCGCGCAATCTTTGCGGAGAAGGATGACAATTCGAATTTGCTGTTGCGCCGTGGCTTCACGCTGAAGCCGGGTGAACGCGTATTGGTAGCCGAGGATGTCGTGACCAAAGGCGGGCGCGTCCAGCAGACGATTGACTTAGTGCGTTCATACGGCGCAGAGCCGGTTGGCGTGGTCGTGATAGCCGACCGTTCGGCGGGCGATGTCGATTTCGGCATTCCATTCAATGCATTGACGAAGCTGCAATTGCAGACGTTCACTCCGGAAGAGTGCCCGCTGTGCAAGCAGGGCCTTGCATTTGATCACCCGGGTTCCAAATAAGCGAGGCGCACGACTATGGTAATGGTATTGGACTGGATTCTCAAGCGCCTCTTTGCCGGGCATAACAAGCGCGCAGTGAACAAACTGTGGCCGCTGGTCCACAAAGTCAATGCATACGCAGAGCAATACAAAGCGTTGAGCGATGATGAGCTGCGCGGCAAGACTGCGGAGTTCAAGGAACGCTTGAAGAATGGCGAGACGACAGACGACATTATGTGCGAGGCATTCGGTGTCGTCAAGGACGCGTGCCGCCGCTTGAAGGAGAGCACGAAGCCGGAGGAAAATCTGGTGACGGTGACCGGCCATCAGCTCAAATGGGACATGGTCCCCTTTGATGTGCAGATTATGGGCGGTATCGCGCTGCATCAAGGCAAAATCTCCGAGATGGCGACTGGTGAAGGCAAGACGCTCGTTGCGACGATGCCGCTCTATCTGAATGCGCTGACTGGCCGCAATGTGCAGCTGGTCACAGTCAATGACTACTTGGCGCGGCGTGACTCGGACTGGATGGGCCATCTTTACCGCTGGCTGGGGCTCACGGTCGGCTGCTTGCAGAATCAGCAGACTCCGGAAGTGCGCCGCGAGCAGTATGCATGCGACATCACATACGGCACGAATTCCGAATTCGGTTTCGATTATCTGCGCGATATGGGCATGGCGCACAGCAAGGAAGAGCTCGTGCAGCGCGATTACTTCTACGCAATCGTCGATGAAATTGACTCAATTCTGATTGACGAAGCGCGTACACCGCTGATTATCGCGGGGCCGGCGAAGGTCTCGACGCACATGTACGACAAAGTCAAGCCGTCGGTTGAAGCGCTCTATCATCAGCAATTCCGCTTGATGTCGAATTTGCTCCAGGAAGCGAAAACGCTGTTGGACAAAGCGGATGCGACGGATGAGGACAAAAATGATGCGTATCACTTGCTTGCGAAAGTGCAGCTGGGTATGCCGCGCCATAAGTTGCTGAAGCGCTTCATGGAAGAGCCGGCTGTCCGCAAAGGCTTAGAGCGTGTCGATCTGGAGTGGCATTCGGATACGAACCGTGGGCTGTTGCAGCGCGTGAAGGAGGAACTCTTCTTCTCGATAGACGAACGCGGACATGAAGCCGAACTCTCCGAGAAGGGCCGCAGCTACTTGATGCCGTCCGATGCATCCGCATTCGTCATTCCGGATTTGCCGACGCTGTTCAGCGAACTGGATGCCAACACGACGATGAGCGAGCAGGAGAAGCTGGAGAAGCGCAAGCTCTATCAAGTCGAATATGACACGAAGTCTGAATTGCTCCACAATATCTCGCAGTTGTTGCGCGCGTACTGCCTCTTTGAAAAGGATGTGCAGTATGTCGTAGATGACAACAAAGTCGTGATTGTCGATGAATTCACTGGCCGTCCGCAGCCGGGACGGCGTTTCTCCGAGGGGTTGCATCAAGCACTGGAAGCCAAGGAGAATGTCCAGATTGAGCGTGAGACCCAGACATTGGCGTCCATCACAATCCAGAATTACTTCAGGATGTATGAGAAGCTGGCGGGTATGACGGGTACTGCGGCGACTGAAGCGACGGAATTCAAGTCGATCTACAAATTGGATGTCGTTGCGATTCCGACGAACCGGCCATGCAAACGCATCGACTACAATGACCGCGTGTATAAGACTCAGCGTGAGAAGTACAAAGCGATTATTGACGAAGTCGTGGAGTGCCACAAGCGCGGGCAGCCGGTGCTGGTCGGTACGATTTCGGTCGATGTCTCCGAGAAGCTCTCGCGCATGCTCTCGGCAAAGAACATCATCCACAATGTCCTGAACGCAAAGCAACATCAGAGTGAAGCGGAGATTGTTTCGCGTGCGGGTCAGCGCGGCGCAGTGACGATTGCGACGAATATGGCAGGTCGTGGTACGGATATCAAGCTGGGCGAGGGCGTCAAGGAGCTGGGCGGCCTGCATGTCATCGGATCGGAACGCCATGATTCGCGGCGTATTGACTTGCAGTTGCGCGGCCGATGCGCGCGTCAGGGCGATCCCGGTTCGTCACGCTTCTATGTCTCATTGGAAGACAACTTGATGCGTCTGTTCGGTTCTGCGCGCATTGCCAGTGTGATGGAGCGCCTCGGCCTCGAAGAGGGTCAGGAACTCTCGCACAGCATGCTGACCAAATCGATTGAGAAAGCGCAGAAGCGCGTCGAGCAGCAGCACTTCGGCATCCGTAAGCGCACGCTCGAATACGACGATGTGATGAATAAACAGCGTACTGCGATTTATGCATTGCGTCATCGCATCTTGACGACCGAGGATTCGCGGTCGCTGGTGATGGATTTCATCTATACTGCGGTGAGCGAACGCGTCGAGAACGCATTTGCCGCGCGCGGCAAGAATGAAGCGGTCGATGTCGTGCCATTGCGTGACTGGCTCACGCGCACAGTGCCGATCAGCTTTGCCGATGAAATCTTCGCGGATGCGCAGAATGCGGAGGAGCTCACTGACCGCGTGATGAAGCGCGTCGAAGAAGCGTACTCAATCAAGGAATCATACGAGCTGCCGGAAGCAAGCCGCTGGTTGGAGCGCTACATCATGCTCAATGCGCTGGATAATCTCTATCAAGTGCATCTCTATGACATGGATGACTTGCGCCAAAGCGTGCAGCTGCGCTCTTATGGTCAGCGCGATCCGCTGGTCGAATACAAGCAGGAAGCGTTCAAGCTCTATGACCGCTTGATGAATGCAATCAAAGACATGGTATGCACGAACATCTTCCGCTATCAGATGGTGCGCAGAGATGCGTCAAATGCCGTGCCGCCACGCGTTGCAGATGCTGCCGGCCATGCCGCTGAACAGCCGACACTTGCGAAGGAGAATACTGCTAGTAAGGTCGCGGCAATGCATCAGAAATACGGCAGTAACAATGGCGGACCGGAAAAGCCGGCGCAGCCAATGCCGCGCACAGTCCGCCGCGACGCCGAAAAAATCGGCCGCAATGACCCATGCCCCTGCGGATCCGGCAAGAAATACAAGAATTGCTGCGGACGATAAGTAACCAGTGATTCATCTGAATCAGAGCGCAGGGCGGCCAGAATGCTGGTTGCCCTGCGTGCGTTATATGCGGATGCATCAGGCCAAACCCCGCATTTAATGAAACAATTTTTTCAAACAGATAAAATAAGTGCGGCGAATTTGCGTTATATTTTGCATTTGCGCGGTTTTATCGTCCTACTAGAAACATTCCCACCACCAGATTTACGCCATGATCAAAAAGAAAAGCGGCAGTCATAAGAAGCGAAAAGAGGTCAGCCAGCGCCTTTTGGATTCAGGTCTGCATTTTTTTGCGATCAAGGGATTTGATGGTGCGACTGTGCGTGAGATCTGCGAGGATGCGGGCAGCAATTTAGCGGCGATCAACTACTACTTCAAGGAGAAGCGCGGCTTTTTCCTGGAAGTCTGCAAATACGCGCATCAGCTACTGCGGAACAAATTCAACGCATTATGCAAAGGCAGTGCGGGCATCGATGCATGGCAGCAACTGAAAGCACATGTCGCTGCAATTGTCGAGAGTGCATACGACGACATGCTGTTGCATGCGTCATGGCTCTATATCCGTGAATTAATGACTCAAATGGATGCGGATGAGGTTGCGCCTGGTCAATCCGATGAGGATTATCAAGCGCAGGAGACGCAGAACTGGCAGATGATGAGCGAGTTGCTCGGTCCTGCTGCGACTCACGAGAATGTCGTGCTGCTGTATTACACATTCATCAGTCTTTCTGTCTTCATGATTATCCAGCATCATGTCGCGATTATGAGGCGCCGGCCGACATATTTTGCAGTGAATGCGCTGTTGGACAAGGAGCATTTGCAGGATCATATCCTCAAAGTGATGAAGACGACGGTTGAGCAGATGCGTGCGAATGCTGCGGACTCGCCGGTCACGCAACCGCCGCCATTGCCGACTCTGCCGCCGATACCGCCGGGATTCGACAATTTTCTGCCGCAGATGTAAATGCGGCGCATGCTTATTCTTCCCCGGATTCAGCGGGGCACCAAGAACATAGATAGTAGAACAAACAATGAAAGGATTCGTATATAACATTCTTCTGTTGCTCGTCGCCAGCACGTTTACAGTATTTGGCGAAGAGAATGTGAAGATGAAATTGACTCTGGAGGAGGCTAAAGCGATTGCGCTGAAGCAGAATCCGACGCTTGCGATTGCGCAGGCCAATATCCTTGCAGCTGTTGCTGAAGTCGAAAAAGCGACTGCTGCGTTTTATCCGACCGTCGGTGTGGATGCCGGCTTGACACGCGTGCGTGATTATGCGACACGTCCTGCGCGTGATTATGATAATGACACGCGTTATTCTGCGGGATTGTCTGGCTCCTGGATGCTGTTGGATTTCGGCGCGCGGTCCCTCTCGCGCGAAATCGCGCAGCGCGGCGGCGATGTCGCATTGAGCGCATGCGAAGATGCGCGCCGTACGCTAACCGAGAGTGTCGCGTATGCATTCTTCGTTGTCGTGCAAGCGCAGAATTCGATGAATATCGCGTTGCAGGACGCCGAGTATAACCGCATTCTGCATAATGATGCAAAGACGCGGCTGGACAACGGCGTTGCGAAGCCCAGCGAAGTGCTCAATTTTGAATTCCAAGTCGGCAATGCGGAGGTCAGTTACATCACTGCCGAGCGTACTTGGCGCAATGCGTGTATTACGCTCGGACGGCTCCTGGTGATTCAGTGCGATGCTATCTGGGACAATATCGAGTTGGTTGAGCCGGACAAAGAGATGCTCAATACTCAATTTGGAACTCTGCAAGAGCAATTAGATTATGCGCGTGCACATCGTCCGGATTATCGCGAAGCGCAACAGCAGATTCTCCAAGCGCAATTGCAAGTCAAGCTGGCGGAGACGGAGTATGCTCCGACTGTGAGCGCATTCTACAACTACGGTTTTGAACGCCTCGGTTCCGGCCATTTCAATACGCACTATGACCGCAATCTCAATTTCGGCTTGTCGCTGAACTGGACGCTCTTCAGCGGTTTCAGCACTAAAGCGAGCTGTGCTGCAGCGAAAGCGAAGCTGGAAGCCGCGAAGCAGACTCTCGAGCAGATCGACTTGCAGATGGATGCCGAAATCCGCCAGAACTACGTCGCGCTGGAATCCAGCCGCGCGACTTTTGAGAAGCAGTGCAAGCAGCATGACATTGCGAAGCGAATTCGCGACCTCGTGAAAGAGGAATACGATGGCGGCACCGCGACCATTACGCGCTTGAACGAAGTGCAGACCGACTTGACCAACGCTGCTTTGGCACGCAATAACGCGTATATCGCAGTGCTCAGCAGCATCGAGGCGCTCCAGTCCTCGACTGGCCATAATTTGGAGCAGTAAAAACAGCTCCGTAAGACAGAACAGTAATTCCAATAGCTACCATGAAAACAAAAGACTTGGATAAAGAAATCCTGGCATTGCTAAAGCACAATGCCCGCATGAGCAATGCCGAAATTGCCGATCGTCTGAACACGACTGAGGCCAAGGTTGCCGCTGCTATTGCGAAGTTGGAAGCCGATGGTCAGCTGCTGGGATACGCTGCGATTACAGCGTCGGAGACGGATGGCGACCAAGTTCGCGCAATCATCGAAGTGCAAGTGCAGCCGGAACGCGAAAACGGCTTCAATAAAGTCGCACGGCAGCTTGCGCATTTTGACGAAGTCGTCTCGGTGTATCTGGTTTCCGGGCGTTATGACTTGCATCTGGAAGTCGTCGGCCGGTCATTGCAGGATGTCGCGCACTTTGTTGCCAGCAAGCTCTCGAGCCAGAGCGGCGTGAAGTCGTGTGCGACGCTGTTTTTGCTGAAGAAGTACAAGGAAGCGGGAATTGAACTCGATAAGGAGGAAAAGTATGAGCGTCTCAAAGTCGTGCCGTAATAGCGGCCGCAAAACCAGCGGTAAGAAGGAATTCAATCCGGCCGACTTTGTCGCACCCCATATTGCAGCGCTGCCGAAGAGCGGTATCCGCGATTTCTTCGAAATTGTCAATACGATGGATGACGTGATCTCGCTGGGTATCGGCGAGCCGGATTTTGTCACGCCATGGAATATCCGCGAAGCGACTATCTACGGCATCACGAAGGGCATGACGCATTATACGTCGAATCTGGGCGATATGCGCTTGCGTAAGTCTATCTGCCGCTATTTCAAGGAACGCTTCGGCGGTGAATACGACCCCGCGCATGAGTGCATCGTGACAGTCGGTGTCTCCGAAGGACTGGACATCGCGCTGCGCGCAATCCTCTCGCCTGGTGATGAAGTGCTCTATCACGAGCCATGCTATGTCTCGTATGCACCGTCGATTCGCATGGCGCACGGCGTGCCAGTGCCGGTAGTGACGCGCGAAGAAAATGACTTCGTCGTGCAGCTTGACGATTTGGAAGCCGCAGTGACGCCGCGCACTAAAGCGATTATGCTCAATTATCCGAACAACCCGACGGGCGCCGGCATGACTGCCGAGGATAAGCAGATGGTCGCGGATTTCGCTAAACGCCATAATCTCATCGTGCTCTCGGATGAAATCTATGACGAGCTCTCGTATGTCCCGCGCAGTCCGTCGATTGCGACATTGCCGGGCATGCATGAACGCACAATCGTCTTCAATGGCTTCAGCAAAGCGTTTGCGATGACTGGCTATCGTATTGCGTATGCGGTGGGACCCTTCCCGCTGATTGACGCGATGATGAAAGTGCATCAGTATTCGATGCTGTGCGCACCGACTCTCTCGCAGTATGGTGCAATCGAAGCGCTGGACAATGGCGACCGGTGCCGCGAACAGATGCGTGTTGAATACGAGCAGCGCCGCAATGTAATTGTCAAGCGCTTCAATCAGCTCGGATTGCATTGCTTTATGCCGCGTGGCGCATTCTATGTATTCCCATGCATTAAATCGACGGGGCTTTCGTCGCACGATTTTGCTATTCAGCTGCTTCAGCAGCAGCGTGTTGCGGTCATTCCCGGCAATGCATTCGGCGAATCCGGCGAGGGCTTTGTGCGTTGCTCGTATGCGACCGCATTAGCCGACATCGAGACTGCGATGAAGCGCATCGCGGCATTCCTCAAGACGCTTAAGAAGAAGTAATACGTAATGATACGGCTTTTTAACACCTGGCAGACGATTGAACTGCCGCCAGAGGGCGCAGGCCGCCAAGTCGAATTGGATATGGGTTGCGGCAAAGGCCGTTTCACGGTTGAATTGGCAAAGCGCCATCCCGAAAGAGTGGTGCTTTGCAATGACTTGCTGGCTGCGCGCTTGGAAGCCGTCGAACGCCGCGCCGCAATCGCCGGCGCCAATAACCTCCATGCTATCCAGGCAACCAGCCTCGCACTGGTATCATATCAACTGCCACCGCTGTCGATCGACCGCCTCCATCTGCTGTGTCCCGATCCGTGGCCGAAAAAACGCCATATCGCGCACCGGCTGGTCTGCACCGACTTCCTCTGCCGAGTCCGGCGTATCATCAAACCCGGCGGCGTTTTCCATCTCTCCACCGATTATACTCCATATTACGAAGATTGGTGCCGGATGTTCGATAAGCTGCCTACATTATACACACCATTCCCCGAAGGCATCGCCGATATGGCCGATGTCAAAACCGACTTCGAATTGCGATGGAACGCCCTCGGTATGGATG
>CAVGNO010000046.1:0-13164 GCA_963630475.1 Blautia faecis
CCTAAAGTCAAATGATCAACTTCCTCCGCAATCTACCCTTCGAACAGGGCGGCATGATCTGTGTCATCCTCTTCGGACTCTTCATCGCGATGCTCTTCTTTGTCGAACGGTGGCTCTATCTGCATCGTAACCGCATCGATACAAATGAGCTAGTGCGCGGATTGATGACGCAGTTGCGCCATGGCAATGTCAAGGAAGCAATTGTCAATTGCGACTCGCATACCGGCGTTGTCGGCGAAGTCATTCGCACTGCCATCGAGCACTGGAAAGACGGCGAAATGGGCATGCGTTACGCGATCGATGACCAAGTGCGCATGACTATCCCCAGGATTGAGCGGAACTTGCAGTTGCTGTCCGCTATCGCGAACTGGCTGCCCGTCCTCGGACTCATCGGGATGTTCATCGGAATCATCGAGCTGCTGGAAAAGATGAATGTCTCCTCCGGCGGCACATTTGCAGGTCTGGTGCAGATTGCGCCCGACCTCAAGAGCGCGATGCTGTGCATGGCCATCGGCTTGGTCGCATCGCTGATCTGCCAGCTCTTCCACGCAATTCTCGTAAGTAAGATCGACCGATTGCTCCAGGAAATCGGTCGTGTCGCATCCGAAATGACGTACTTCCTCGTCACTCACCAGCCACCGGAAGAGTACTGAAAAGCTGATAAACTATGTACTACTATTGGCGTTCAACCCGGAAAACGACATCCAGCGCATTTTCATTTTGCGTTGGGATGATCGGTATTTTCATGGTGATTACGCTAATTTTCATCATCAGCTCGAATTTGATTTCGATGCCGGGGACGACTGTTAAGCTCCCGAAGATTTCGGGTGCGCAATATGAAACTGGCGAGAAGCTGATTGTCACGATCTCGGCAGAACGGCAGCTCTTTTACAATGGCGAAGCAGTCAGCTGGGATAAATTCCGCGAGAAACTGGATGCGTGGGTCAAGGATTTGCAAGCACCGCAAAATGACAGCGATGATATTGAGCGCGCTGCGCATCCGAAGATCATCGTATGCGCAGATGAGGGCGTCCAGCTTAAGGACTGGGTGGAATTAGCCAATATTGCGCGGGAGCTCGGATTGGATTTTGTCCTCTCCAGCGATATGCAGAATGAGCGCACAGGAAGTCAGCCGCAGAAGGATGTCAGCATTTCCGATGAGTAGGCTTGCGGCAAATGACGCTTCACCACTGCGCAATCTCTTGCGCAAGCTGGGATACATCATATTTTCCGCATTGATTATCGTTGCATTTCATGCGATGGTATTGCTGTTGCTTTATCTTTTCTTCGGCGATAAAGCATTGGAGCCGTCGGAGAAAATCTATAACCAGAGTGATGATGACGAACAGATCGTCATGAGCGCGCCGACTGACGCGGAATTCAACGAATGGGTGCGCATTGCCGAGCCGCGGCAATGGCTTCTGCCGGATTACCAGGATGGTTTTTCCGCGCAATACGCAATGTCGTCACGACATTACGTATACGGCAAAGATGCGCAATATGAGATAAAGCGATCGGCTATCGACAACAGCCCGGTTGCGCCACGGCCACTCTCCTGGCAACTGCCGCCGCGTAGCGATGCGCTACAGCAAGCGTGGGATGCATACACAATCACGCCATCCCGCAACGCGAAGCGTGATGACGCAAAACGCATTGCGCATCAAGTCTACTGGCGCAATGCCGCCAGTGGGAATATCCTCAATCCCGCACCGGAGCTCTCCGCACAAGCGCTTGCACGCTGGGCGACTCTGGAATCGTCGAATTTACGGCGCGCACATACGCAAATCGAGTTAAGCCAGCCCGCGGGGATGGCATTGCCGCGCATCATCATCCGGCAATCCTGTGGCGATGAGCAGCTCGATGCAGCGGCAGCGGCTGCGTTGCGTGCATTCATGTTGAGACATCCGCCGCGGCGTGCCATTTCAAGCACACCAAATCTCTTCGAAGTAGATTGGGACTATTAATTAGTGTGTCACACCAGTGTTTGAGTCACTCACCAATTTTATCACATCCGACCGCATATTTCTATATGTCGTCGTATTCTTAATACTCGCAGGCGTGCTGGTCGTCGAGGACATGCTGTGGTACAGCCAGCACTCGCTGCATATATCACGCTCGCGGCTGATGACGTGCCGTCAATGCGGACACGTCTTCCTGCAACGGCGGCAGCAAGTCGAGCGGCGGTGTCCGCTTTGCGGCGGTTCTGCCAGCAGCTTCCGCTTGCCCTACTCCGGAGTCCATGAAAAGCTCCGCGACCGCGCTAAAAACACGTAGAGCGCACGCTTCACATCTATGGATGCTTCTAAATTATCGGTATTAGATTTTGACGGCGTAATCTGCGATTCGGCATACGAGAATGCCGCGACCGCATGGCGCGTCTGTCATCGCCTCTGGCCTGCGGATTTCGCTGCTCAAGATGTGCCGGATGAAGATGCACGTAAATTTTGCGCAGTTCGGCCATATCTGGAAACAGGCTGGCAGTCAATTGTGATGACTTGGGCGCTCTATCATCATCTGCCTCAAGAGCAATTTACAACACAGCTGGACGCATCAGTGCCGGCATTGCTGGAGCAGATGCGTTATGACAAAGCGACACTGCTGGAGCTGTTTCGCAATGAGCGCAAACAGTGGCTGGAGACATCGCCCGCATCCTGGCTTGCGCTGCATTCATTTTATCCCGGCGTCGCAACCGCATTCGCGCAATTGCAGACGCAATGCGAAGTGCGCATTTTGACGACGAAGGAGACGCGTTTTGTGCGCGAACTCTTCGCATTCGCAAATATCGCGATTGACGACGCAAAAATCCTCGGACTCGACCGCATTGTGAATAAACAGCAGAGCTTGAGTGAGTTTCTGCAAAGCGGCAGCTTTCGGCAAGTCAGCTTTATTGAAGACCGCTATGAGACTCTGCGCAAATGCATTGCGAATCCCGCACTGACGTCATTGCGGCTGTTCCTAGCCGGATGGGGCTATAACACCGATGCGCAGCGCGATGCCGCATGCACATCCGAGCGCATCACACTCTTGCAAAATCCCCGGGAGTTACCGCAATTAAGCTCCTAGTGCCGCATTCTCGCGACATTATATTATGACACTCGCCATAAAATATATTAATGGTGAGATGCATAGGAGTTGAATTAATGAGTGAAAACAACAGTACCATACCTCCCAAAATCAGTAGCAAATTTGATCTCCCAGGTTCAGAGCATTCGGTAGGATGGACTGTTGCAAAGCATTGCGAATTAGCAGACAAAGCGCATCCATTCAAGCTAGAGTGCGGCGGATGCCTCGAGCAGCTTACGGTCGAATACGAGACATACGGAATGCTCGCGCCTGCGCGCGATAATGTGATTCTGATCTGCCACGCGCTCTCCGGCGATGCGCATGTCGCCGGATGGGATGCAAATGCAAAAAATGACCCGCGTTTAAGCTGGCGCCAGACTCATCCCGGCTGGTGGGATGCAGTAATCGGCCCAAGCAAGCCGATTGACACCACGCGCTTTTTCGTCATCTGCGCGAATGTATTGGGCAGTTGCTACGGCACGACTGGGCCGCAGAGCATTGACCCGGCAACCGGCAAACCTTATGGCCTGCGCTTCCCGATGGTGACTGTCTCCGACTGGGTGCGCATGGAACACCGGCTGATTGAGCACTTGGGGATTGAGCGGCTCTATGCCGTCATCGGCGGCTCACTGGGCGGTCAGCAAGCGCTTGAGTGGTCGATGCGCTACCCGGACATGATCGGCAAATGCATCATCATGGCATCCGGCCCGAAATTGCCTGCGCAGGGGCTGGGCTTCAACGCCGTTGCACGCCACGCTATTATGCATGACGTCAGTTTTGCAAGCGGTGACTACTATGATCAGCCGGTCAAGCCGGACACCGGATTGGCAGTCGCGCGCATGCTAGCGCATATCACTTACCTCTCCGGCAAAGGAATGGATTTCAAATTCGGCCGCAGACGCGTCGGCAATACCAATGACGCGCGCTGTTTCGGCATCGAATTCGACATCGAGGGCTATTTGAGCCACCAGAGTCAGAGCTTCGTGCAGCGTTTTGACGCCAATAGCTATCTTTACATCACACGCGCGATGGATTACTACGACGCAGCAGACGAGTGGTGCTCGGATGCCGTGCGCGAGGAGTATCCCGAGCCGACTGCCGGCAACGCAGATCCACTCTATCTGCGCCAGCGCGAAAATGCGATGCTCACAGACGCATGCCGCCGGATTAAATCCGAGCTCATGGTCGTCTCCTTCTCTTCGGATTGGCTCTATCCGCCGAGCAAATGCCGCGATTTCGTCAATGCATTTATTGCGACAGGCCGGCCCGTCACGTATGTCGAAATCCAGAGCGACTCCGGCCATGATGCATTCTTAGTCGATACGACGCCCGTCGGGCGCCTTCTGCGCGCATATCTGCGTGACCGTGGCATCAACCGCCGTTTCAGAACAATCAAGTAATCAGTTATGCCGGAAGCACAAGAGAAACTAGTCTGGATTATCGCGGGCGAGGCATCGGGCGATGCATACGGCGCAGCGCTTGCTAGTGCGCTATTGCGGCGCAATCCGCAGCTCCGTCTGCGTGGCATGGGCATGGAGAAGATGCGCACAGCCGGCGTCGATATATTTGTCGATTCATCCGAGCTGGGCATTATCGGCATCTGGGAAGCGATCAAGCACATCGCATTCTTCGTCAAGCTGATGAAGCGCATTGTTGCATTGGCGGCAAGCGAACGCCCGGATACCGTTGTGATGATTGACTACCCCGGCTTCAATTTGCGCTTAGCGCAACGCTTGCATGCAATGGGCATCCGCGTCGTGTGGTATGTCAGCCCGCAAGTCTGGGCGTGGAAGAAAGGGCGCATCTGGAAGCTGGCAAAATACTGCGACCGGATGCTATGCATCTTCCCATTTGAGCCGCAGTGCTATGCGCCGACGTCGCTGCGCGCGCAATTTGTCGGGCACCCGTTATTATCGATGCTGGAACCGGTGCGGCAAAAAGGAATTACGCGTGATGAAAATCTAGTCCTGATGTTGCCGGGAAGCCGCCGAATGGAATTGGAGCGCTTGATGCCGGTTTTCCTGCAAGCGGCATGTCTACTGCATCAGCGTCATCCGGAACTGCGCTTCGAATTTGCACTGCCGCGCCCCGCGATTCTGGATCTCGCAAAAAGCATCACAGCAAAATGCGCATTGGGTGATGACGCGCCGGAATTTACGTGGAGTGTCGGCGTCACACGCGAACGGATGTGCGCATCCGGCGCGGCATTGGCCGCAAGCGGCACTGTCACAGTCGAAGCCGCATTGCTGGGTCTGCCAGTCGTCGTCGCATATCGCCTCAACTGGTTCTCGTGGCTGATTGCGAAAGCGCTCGTGCATCTCTCGTCGATCACGATTGCCAATCTAGTCTGCGGCAAGACTGTATTTGAGGAATATCTCCAGGATGAATGCACTGCCGACCATCTCGCAAGCGCAGTAGAAAAGATTATCCCTGGCGGTGAGCGCCGCACGCAATGCATCGCGCTGCTGGAGGAGTTCCGGCAACGCCTCGGCAGCGCTGGCGACGTCGCGGAAAATGTTGCTGCAATCGTGCTGGAAGGACTATAATGAACGGAATCGGAGTATCAGTTTTAGCCAGCGGCAGCAACGGAAACTGCACGATCATCCATTGCGGCAACGAAGCAATCATGATCGACTGCGGTATCAGTTTCAAGCAAGTGCGCACACGGTTGCAGCAGGACGGCCTGGATGAGCGCATGCTCAAAGCAATCTTCATCACGCATGAGCATGACGACCATGTCAAGGGCCTCTCGGTCACGGCACGGCAGCTCGGCGTGCCGGTATTTGCCGCGGGACGTTGCGCGCAATGGCTTGCAGCACGCAATGAAACAATCAGCATCACAATGATTCATTCCTGCGCAGATTTCGATGTCGCCGGCTTCAAAATGCGTGCATTCCCCGTGCAGCATGACGCAGTGGAGCCAGTCGGCTACGTCGTCGCACGCGAATCCACTAAAATCGGCGTCGCGACCGACTTGGGTCGCGCAAATCAGATGACAGTATACAATCTGCGGGATTGCAATACACTCGTACTTGAGAGCAACTATGACATCCAGATGCTGGGCGCATCCGCGCGCCCATGGAGCCTCAAACAGCGCATTCTCGGACCGACCGGACACCTCTCCAATCGCGCGAATTCCGAATTATTGACACAGATTGTGACGCAAAATACGCACAACCTAGTGCTCGCGCATATCAGCAACGACTGCAATAAATACGAGATTGCCGAGAAGGAAGCATCAGATGCACTGCGCGCAATGCAGCGCCAGGATATGTTCATCGCATGCGGGCGACGCGAAAATCCTATCCCCACTATCTGGTCTTGAGCCGAAAATTCTTCACATTCAAGAATAAACGCCATCTGCCGACTTGGCTAGCCGTCGTGCTATCATGGTTTCTGCGGCTCGTCGGAATGACCTATCGCGTCAAATTTGACGACCCGCATGGCGTACTCGACAAGTTGCTTTCCGGCAGCAAATTTGTCATTGCGCTCTGGCATAACCGCATTCTCTTTGCGCCAGTGTTGATTCCGCGGAAATATCTCACGCACACCGCAGTGCTCATCAGCGCGTCACGTGACGGCGAATATATCGCGACACTCGTGCGGCAATTTGGACTGAAAGCCGTACGCGGCTCCTCAAGCCGTGGCGCGACTGCCGCGTTGCTCGGCCTGCGCCATCAGCTTGAAGAATGCATCAGCCCCATCCTCACTGTCGATGGCCCGCGCGGCCCGCGTTACAGCATCCATTCCGGCGCAGTCGCGTTAGCGCAGATGACGCAGACACCGATTGTACCGCTTGCGCTCAACTCGCGCCACTATTGGTCCCTCAAGAGCTGGGACAAGCTGCAGATTCCTTGGCCGTTTACACGCGTCACCATCCGCTTTGGCGCACCGCTCGCAATAGCCGAAAATACCGCAATTGACGATGCGAATGCGCAATTGCGCGCCGCAATGCTTGACATCACCGCAGACAAAGATTAGCCGCACATGAAATCGCTCCTTTTGCCATGTTCCGGACCAGTGGAGATAAGCGACTATCTCGCGATATTGGATCACCCGCTCTTTCAGCGGCTGCGCTACACACGCCAGCTTGGCATCAACTATCTCATCTTCCCCGGCGCGCAGCACACGCGTTTTGAGCACGCATTAGGCGTCCTGGCACGCGTCCGCAAATGCGCAGTGATGCACAAACTGGACGCAAACGAACGGCGCAATCTGGAGCTGTTTGCGCTACTGCATGATATTGGCCATGGGCCATTTTCGCATCAGATTGAACCCGTCCTCGCCGGCGACCATCATAGCCATGGCCAGGATTGCATCGCACAATTGTCTACTGCAATCACGCAATGCGGAGGAAATCCCAAGCAGATTGCCGCAATGCTCGCCGATGACTCCGCATCGCAGCTAGGCATCTGGGTGAGTGACCGCAATCTTGGCGCAGACAAACTCGATTATCTCCAGCGCGACGCATTTCACATCGGCTTCACCGGCCTGCCCGACATCGAGATAATTCAACAGCAGACCACGCATACCGCTACCGGCCTCGCACTCAACGAGAAATTCATCGAGGAAGGCAAGCGATTGCAAAAATTCTACTCATATCTGCATCAGCATGGCTATCTCAACAAGACCGCATTGGCCGCACAACGGCTCCTCCAGCGCGCAGCCCACGAAGAGCTGATACACCGCAATGACGACGATAAAATCCAGGAACTCATCTGGAATATGACGGACAGTCAGTTGCTGGAGTGGCTGGGCAATGGCAAATCAAAATTAGCGCGCACGCTCATCGCGGCCATCAAGGAACGCAATCTCCACCGCACATGCATCTGCATCAAGCCAGACGGCTATGAATACGTCGAAAATGCCGTCGGCAAACCGATTGCTTTGCGCACATGGCCGCGCCGGCAGCTTGCGCAGTTTTCCACACGCTATGCGAATATCGATGCATTGCGCGCACTCGAAGACCGCATCGCGGATGCCGTCGGCCTCCCGCACGGCGCTGTCCTCCTCGCCGCAATGCCGTATTTCACCAAGCTACTCCCCCGCGATCTGCGCATCGCGAACGGCGGCGAACACGACTACTGGCTCTTTGACCAAGACCGCGATCACCGCGCATCACTGGAAAGCGACTATCTGCGCACATTCGCAGTACGCGTCATCGTCCCCGAAAAATATCGCGAAGAGCTGGCGCAATCCCCGGGGAAACTCCTCGAGGAACTGGCAAATGCATGAATAATATTCCCGAAGCGTGCGCTTCGGGCACAGAACAAGTGGCTAGCGCGGAGAGAGATGCGGCAACGCGAGCCCCCAATTCATTCGCAAACGCGCGTGGGAAGAGACGCGGCAACGCGAGACGCCACGCGCGTGGGAAGAGACGCGGCAACGCGAGCCCCCAATTCGTTCGCAGACGCGCGCGGGAAGAGACGCGGCAACGCGAGCCCCCGATTCATTCGCAAACGCGCGCGGGAAGAGATGCGGCAACGCGAGTCCCTACTCATTCGCAGAGACGCGCGCGGAGAGAGATGCGGCAACGCGAGCAGCTACACGCGCGTGGGAAGAGACGCTATTCGGTCACTGTCACGCGAATCTTATCAGATGCGAGCAGTGCGGTGAGATGCTGGCCGTTCTGTACATCAGCGGCTTTGCGCACGGCATGTCCATCGTCATCCAATAATATTGCGTAGCCGCGCTGCAGCACGCCTTTCGGATCAAGCGTTGCTAGCACGCGTGTTGCGCGTTCGCACTCGCCTTTGCGCTGCATCAACAGCGCGCTAATCGCGGGTTTGAGCCGCGCAGTCAGCATATCCAGCCGCGCACGCACTGCCGCCGCGCGTTGCGGTAGCAGCGAATTCAATTGCATTGCAATCATATCGAGGCGTTGCCGTTGTTCTGAATAGAGCATCAATGGGCGCGTCAGATATACGCATTGCGCAGCGCGATTGAAGCGAATCCTCAGCGCATTCGCTTTGAGCGTCAAGCAATTCGCCATGCGCTCGCCAATCACCGCCAAGCGTTCATTTATCTGCACTAGGCCATTTGTCACAGCATTCGCGGCATCTGTCGGCGTAATAGCACAATAATCCGCGACAAAATCGCAAATTGTATTGTCGATTTGATGTCCAATCGCAGTGACGACTGGAATTTCCGACGCAGCGATTGTGCGCGCCAGCGTCTCGTTATTGAATTCCCACAAGTCCTCCATCGAACCGCCGCCGCGCGTAATCACAATCACGTCACAGCACTGCGTCGCATTCAGATACTGGAGAATCCGCATAATATTTTCAGCCGTACCCTCGCCCTGCACTTTCGTGCCAATCAGCCGTACGCGCAGATTCGGCACGCGCGAATAAATCGTATTCAAGAAATCATGTACTGCGGCTTTGCCGACATCCAAGCTGGTGATGACCGCTACGCAGGACGGCACCAGCGGCAATGGCTTCCGGCGCGACTCATCAAACAGCCCCTCGCGCTGCAAGCGCTCTCGTATATCCAGAAATTGCTGCATCAGCGCGCCGGTCGAGTTGAGCGGCACAATCTGACGCACATTGAACTGGTAATCACCGCCTTGCACATACAGATCTACTGTGCCGCACACCATCACGACATCGCCAATCTGAAGACGCATGCGCTCAAAGACGTTCTGACCGCCGAAGAAGACCAGCTTCAACTGCGCGCCACGCTCGTCCTTGATTGACGTATATACGCAGCCACGCGAAAAGCTAAAACGCGTCAGCGCACCCTGCACCCAAATCGGATTCGCAAGCCCTTCGCGTAGTGTCTCACGGACAAATGTATTGAGCTCGCTTACCGTCCACGCGATATTCGGATCGTGATTGCAAACAGGCATGAATTCTAGTGTTCAGTTTCTTTTACGCATCGAAGAACTGCGCGCCTTCCTTCGTAGTCTTGCGCTCAATCGTCGGATACTCGCAGCAGAATGCGTCAGTAAGCCGCTGCAGATATTGCCGGCACTCCCATTTTGCCATCGGCAAATCATGCATCAAGTGGTTGCCGCACTGCGTAATATCCGTGCCCGGCACTTCGCCCTCGTAATCGAGGACAAATTGCATCGCATTCATTAGCCCATCGCGGATTTTCTCGCAATCCAGACGGCTCTTTGTAATCATGTAGCACCCTGTCATGCACCCCATCGGTCCCCAGTAGACCAGCTGGTCCTTCCAAAATGCATCGTTGCGCAGAAATGTCGCAACCAAATGCTCGATGCTGTGCATCGCAGCAGGATTGACTGCCGGCTCCTGATTGGGAAATTTCATGCGGATGTCGTAAGTCGTCACTTCCTGCCCCGCGATATTGTCTACACGCGAGACATAAATGCCGGGTACAATTTTTGTATGATCGACTGCAAAACTTGGAATGAGATCCATTGACTGATTATCCTTTATATGAATCTAAAAAGCTCTTGAGGAATTTATACGACACATCACTCATTGAGCTCCAGAAGTTAGTGTACTGCGCCATCTGCTCCGCCGCTGCTGCGTGCGCGCATGGCGTGTCGCTCACTACGCGGAAGCCCACAAATGGCCGCTCGAATTGATGACATATCTGCGCGACTGCCATCGACTCCATATCGCAAATGCCGCTCAAGCCGTCATTGCGCTCCCCCGGATAGACGGCATAAATCTTATCGACCGCTTCCTGTGTCTGGATAAATTGGTCGCCAGTATAGAAATGACCAAGATGATAGCCGTCACGCCAGCGTGATGAATCAAAATGCGCGGCAACCGCATCGCGCCATTGCAACTTGCGTGGCGTGCCCTGCAGCTCGCCCTCAAGCGTCTCTTCGCTCATCGGACACCATACATCATGATAGCAATAATCCGCACCCACGACAATATCGCCGACTCTCAAATCCGGGGAAATACCGCCCGCGCACCCGGTGCTAATCAGCATCTCACACCCAAATTGCACGCACATCAGCGCAGCAGTCGCTGCAGCATTCGCTTTGCCGATTCCACCCACGCAGACGACTAATTCGTGAGTACTATAAACACCCTGCAAAAAGACCCGGTTGCCTAATCTGTGATGCTCCGGAGATGCTAAAATTGCTTCGATGGACGCATACTCCGAATCCATCGCAATAATTATCCCAATGCGCATAACTTTGTCACTATGCTGTTAAAACCTGTTGAACCGAACACGCACTTAAGATAATCAGTTTTCAGCCATTTACCACGATTCATACAGCATTTACCGCATCCGCTCATCGCGCTATATTACACGCATTACGTCAGGATTATGTGATATTTCTCACATTTTCTTGATGTAATGTGTGATTTTGAGCAAAAACAGGAGGAGCGGCGATGGAAATTTACCGTAATATTGAAGAGCAATTTTCAGCGTGGAAGAATGCGCGGCACCGCAAGCCGCTTTTATTGCATGGCGCGCGCCAGATTGGAAAAACGTGGTCGATTGAGCATTTTGGCGCATCGCACTACAAATACACCGCAAAATTCAATTTTGACGAGACTGCCGAATTATGCGCAGTTTTTGAGCGCACGAAGGATCCCACGCGATTAATCCAGGAATTGTCGTTATATACCGATGTCCCGCTCCAGCCTGGCGAAACGCTCTTGATATTTGACGAGATTCAGCAATGCGAAGCCGCGCTCAACAGCTTGAAATATTTTTGCGAGCAATCACCGGAGTATCACATCATTGCGGCAGGCTCGTTATTAGGCGTCGCAGTGCGCAAACGCCACATGAAAGTCCCGGTGGGCAAAGTAACCACGATGGACATGCGCCCCGTCACATTCAGCGAATTCTTGCATTCTGCGGATGAGCGCACTTGGCAATATCTCAATGCGCTAGATGAAGTCAAGCCACTGCCGGAGATAATCTTAAGCAAAGTGACAAGCGAATACCGGCGTTATCTCATCTGCGGCGGCATGCCGGAAGCAATTACCGCCCTGCTTGAAAACCGTGGCATGGGCGAAGTCGATCATGTCCTCCAGGACATCCTCGATCTCTATGAACTGGATTTTTCAAAATACACAGATACGGCGACCATTCCGCGTATTCACGCAATTTGGAATTCTCTGCCATCGCAACTGGCAAAAAAAAACCGCAAATTCCTCTATCGCGTGGTCAAAGATGGCGCGCGTGCACGCGAATACGAAGACGCGCTCCTCTGGCTGGAAAATGCGGGGCTCACTCAACGCATCTTCAATGTCACCAAGCCCGGCATGCCATTAAGCGCATACAAGGACTTGAGCGCATTCAAGCTCTATGCATGCGACTGCGGACTGCTCCGGCGCCTCGCACGCCTCTCGCCACAGACACTATTGAGCAACACCGCACAATACACCGAATTCCGTGGAGCGCTTGCCGAAAATGCAGTCATGCAAGCGCTGTTAGGACAATGCGATGACATACCGTATTACTGGACGTCGAACAGCCAAGCCGAAGTCGATTTCATCCTGCAGTTCCCCACCGCAATCATTCCCGCAGAAGTAAAATCCGAGACACGCATCTCCGGCAAAAGCCTCGCAGTCTACAACAACAGATTCGCGCCGCTACTCCGCATCCGCTATTCGATGAACAACCTCAAATTCAATGACGGTTTGATCAGCTGCCCTCTCCCCCTGGCGGACTGGACCGCCAGGTTCGTCGAGATGGCTCTGCCAACAACGACGCAGCCGACAACGGTGCCGTGATTAATCAGCCAGCTGGATGACGAAGAGGTTTTCGCCGGCGACCAATTGCATATTCCGCGCATATTGCGCGCCATTGGGTGTCCGGCGGGTGTTGTCTCTTCGCACACGCCCTTGTTCTGTGCCCGAAGCGCACGCTTCGGGGGGGTCATCTCGGACAGCCCCCCACGGCGGCGGCGTGATTAATCAGCCAGCTGGATGACGAAGAGGTTCTCGCCGGGGACAAGCGGCAATTCGTTGCCAAGCGCGCTCATGCGCGCTTTTACCGCCTGTCCATTGCACGTGACATGCTTCACTGCGCGGCCGGCTTCGAATGCAAGGCGCGATGCGTCATTGGCCGTGCAGCGAATCGTCAGCTGCTTACTCTTCGGTGCGTATTCCGCTTGATGAAGCGTCAGCGATTCGACGCAGCTCAAATTGACTTGGT
>CAVGNO010000047.1:0-2653 GCA_963630475.1 Blautia faecis
CTGCTATCCTGCACGCTCAAGTAAAACCATGACTAGACAAATCCATCTCGGAAAAATTGCACTGGGCGGCGGCGCGCCAATTGTCGTGCAGTCAATGACGAATACTCCTGCAGAGGACGCTGAAGCAACACTTGCGCAAATCGACCGCGTCGCAAAGCTTGGCTGCCAAGTCATCCGCTGCGCACTGCCCCGCGAGAGCGCAGTCGCGCCATTTCGTCAGATCTGTGCATCATCGCCGTTGCCGGTGATTGCGGACATCCATTTCGATTATCGCCTCGCGCTGATGGCAATGGATGCCGGAGCTGCCGGAATCCGCGTCAATCCCGGCAATATCCGGTCGCTGGAAGGCATTGCCGAGACCGCACGCCGCGCTGCGCAAACCAATACGACAGTGCGCGTCGGCGTCAATATGGGATCGCTCTCGCCCAAAGCACAGGAAAAATTTGGGCGCAGCGCAGAAGCAATGGTCGCAAGCGCGCTCGAATATCTGAAAATCTTCGAGGATGCCGGCTGCACGAACCTCAAAGTCAGCCTCAAATCCTCCGATCTGAAGACCACTGTCGATGCATGCCGGCGTTTTCACGCGCTCTCCGATTGGCCACAGCATATCGGCCTCACTGAATCCGGGACGCCGAATGCCGGCATCATCAAATCCGCTATCGGTATCGGCGCGCTCCTCCTGGATGGCATCGGCGATACCATCCGCGTCTCGCTCACCGCTCAGCCTGAAGAGGAAATCAAAGCCGCATACCGCATCCTCGATGCACTCGGCATGCGCCCCGGCCGCCCCCAGCTAGTCTCATGCCCGACATGCGGCCGCACGCGCATCAACCTCATCCGACTCGCCGAAGAAGTCGAAGATGAAATCGAACGCATCCTCGCCGCCGGCCACGTCATCAACTTGAAGAAAATTGCCGTGATGGGCTGCGAAGTCAATGGCCCCGGCGAAGCCGCTGACGCCGACCTCGGTATCGCCGGCGGAAATGGCCAGGGACTCCTCTTCGCTCACGGCAAAATCATCCGCGCATTCCCCGAAAATGAATTGCTACAAAATTTCCTCGATGAATTGCAGAAGCATATCCAATGATGTATGCTGAAGGAAAAATCCTGTTTTCATTGGCAATTGTCAGTTGCTGCGTTATATTAGGGAGCTTTACTGCGGAATGCGCGCAAAGTAACGTGAATGACCAGGCTAGAATCCTGGAACTCCAGGAAGCAAATGCCGCACTCCAAAGCGAACTGAAGACGTTGCAGGCCGAAAATCTAAAGCGCGAAGCCGATCTGACTGCACTGCGCTCCGAATACACGCAGTTGCTGATTAACGGCGATAAAGCGATTGAACAGCTTGCACAGCTCGAATTGAGCGCAGGACACCTCTTGCGCGAAAGCATCTCCGCGGATGGCCAAGATGCAAGCGAAGCGGTCGCAATGCTCGCGACACTCGCGCTTTGCCGCAGGAAACTGCTCGAAGCAAAAGAGTGCATCGAACAATACGACGCCGCAGTCGTCAGTGTGCTCGAAGCATGCAATGCAAGCGACGCTTCGCGGCAACTAGTTCGCAAAAAAATGAATGAAGCACAGGATGCGTTCAATGGCTGCCTCCAGCCACTGGCACTCACTAGCGGAAATAACACCGCAACCACTAGTGACGCGACTGTACTTCGAGTCGACAGCGCTGCAAAAATCGCAATCATCGATTGCGGCTACCTCAACGGCATCCGCAATGACGACCGTTTCGAATTGCGTAACGCCGAGGGCGTCACCGCGACGCTCCAAGTCGTCGAATGCCGCCTCCTGAAATCAGCAGTGCAGCTCATTAGCGGAAATTTTGAGCGTATTACGCCGGGAATCATGATCTCCCGCACGCAGACGCTCTCGGCTGAATAAAGCCGAAATGACATCCTATTGCCTGTTTTCTCCAAATCCCATTCGCGCTCAATGCGAACGGACAGGCATCCGCCGTGACAGATATGCCGTCATACCCGGACGCACGGAGAGACTGGAGCGACCGCGCTCAAAACCGCGCCTCGCTCGGCAGTGCATGAAGCCAGCGCACGCACATTGCGTGAGCGCGCTCACACTGTGTCTCCTCACCGAATGCATCCCGATTCGACAGCACACGCATCACGACGCTAGTGCAAATGCTCTTTTTTTGTTCATTCAGTTGTAAATAACCTTCAAGGAAAAACAATGGAAAAGACCGCTACATCAAAGTACGTGCGGATTTCCCCCTTCAAAGCACGCGAAGTCGCGCGCTTGATTCAGGGAAAGGACGCCGTCACGGCTCTGAATACCGTTGCGCTTATTCCACGCAAGGCCGCTCGGCTGATTGAGGCTACCCTCAAGTCAGCTGTCGCTAACGCGGAAAATGCAGAACGGGACGCTGCCAGCCGTACCTCTCTCATTGTCAAGGAAGCTACCGTCGGCGAGGGACCGACTATGCGCCGCTTCCTCCCGAAGTCGCGCGGTTCGGCCGGCCGTATCCGTAAGCGCACCAGCCATATCCGTATCGTGGTCTCCGACCAGGAATAATTAGGAGAAATCACCGTGGGTCAAAAAGTTAATCCAATTGGATTCCGCCTCCCGGTCCGCAAAGACTGGAAGTCCCGCTGGTTCGCACGCAGCACTGAAAAGGCCGACAGCGTCAGCAAAT
>CAVGNO010000047.1:2684-12156 GCA_963630475.1 Blautia faecis
TCACCGCTCGCCCGGGTATCATTATTACCGGCCATTTTGATGACAAGCAGGACCGCCGTGGTGCAAAGCCCGCTGCCACCGAAGCCGCGAAACCCGAGAAGAAGGGCGCCGGCCTTGAGAAGATCAAGGAAGGCCTCAAGAATATCGCCAAGGACGAGGAAGTCCTCATCGACGTCAAGGAAGTCCACTCTCCGGAAATGGACGCCAAGCTGGTTGCCGACTCCATCGCGCAGCAGCTCGAACGCCGTGTCGCATTCCGCCGCGCAATGAAACGCGCGATGCAGACCGCAATGGAAAAGGGCGCCGAGGGCATCCGTATCCGCTGCGCAGGCCGTCTCAACGGCGCCGAACTGGCCCGCACCGAACAGTATAAGGAAGGCAAAGTGCCGCTGCACACCCTCTCCGCCAACGTCGATTACGGCTTCTCCGAAGCACATACGCTCGCTGGTCTGATCGGTATCAAAGTCTGGATTTGCAAACCCCAAAACTGGGAGGAATTGAACAATGCCACTAATGCCAAAGCGCGCAGAACACCGAAAGGTGCAGCGCGGAACTCGCGCGGGTCTCGCGACGCGAAATAACAAGCTGGATTTCGGTGATTACGGTCTGCAGGTCCTCGACCGCGCATGGCTGACCGGTGCCCAGATCGAAGCGGCGCGTGTCGCCGCAACCCGCCGCATGGAGCGTAAAGGGCAGCTGTGGATTCGCGTCTTCCCGGACAAGCCAGTCTCCAAGAAGCCGCTCGAAACCCGTATGGGTAAGGGAAAGGGCGCTCCGGAATTCTGGGTCGCAGTTATCCGTCCGGGTAACATGCTGATCGAAATCTCCGGCTGCACCGAAAATGTCGCTAAAGAAGCGCTCGCACTGGCCGCAAGCAAACTGCCGATCCGCTGCCGACTCCTCACCCGCCATAACGGTGACTAGGTCTCAACATGCGGGATGTAATCCCCTATATTTGAGGAAAATAAAATGAAAGCCTCTGAAATCCGTCAAAAAACTGACGAGGAGATTGCGAAGCAGCTCAACGACAGCCGTGCAAAGATCTTCCAGCTCCGCCTCAAGATCCAGACCAACGAGCTGAAGAACACCGCCGAAATCGGTGCGCTCCGCAAGGACATCGCCCGTCTCAATACCGAAATCAATGCCCGCGCTGCTAAAGCCGCGGCGAACAACTAAACAAGGTGCGACCGAAGATGTCAGAAGATACTCAAAATACTGCAGCCGCGGCCGCACCGGCCGCGCGCGATTGCCACCGCAAGGTGCGCATCGGCACCGTCGTCAGCGACAAGCAGGACAAAACGCTCGTCGTGACCGTTGCCCGCAACTCAATCCACCCGCTGTACAAGAAAGTGGTCAAGTCCACTACCAAGTACTACGTCCATGACGAGAAGAACGAAGCCAAAGCCGGCGACGTCGTCAAAATCATGGAAACCCGCCCGCTCTCCAAACTCAAGCGCTGGCGCCTGGTGTCCATCCAAAAGCATGCCGCTACGGATTGATCTTTAACAGCTCAAGGGAGATAAACTACCATGATTCAAATGCAGACCACACTTGAGGTGGCTGACAACACCGGCGCAAAGGTCATTATGGCCATCCGGTGCCTTGGGCAAAGCAAGGAATACGCCGAAGTCGGCGATATCATCCGTGCTAGCGTCAAGGATGCCCAGCCCCGCGGCGTCGTCAAAAAAGGCGATGTCGTTCGCGCAGTCGTCGTGCGTACCGCAAAAAACATCCGCCGCGCCGATGGCAGCTATCTGCGCTTCGACCGCGATGCAGCCGTCATTATCGACGATGCCAACAACCCGCGCGGAACCCGTATCTTCGGGCCGGTTGCGCGTGAACTGCGAGACAAGAACTTTACGAAAATCATCTCGCTGGCTCCGGAGGTGCTCTAATGTCCAAAGCTAACTTCAAGAAAAACGACACGGTATACATCCTGACCGGCTCGGACAAGGGCAAGAGCGGAAAGGTCCTGCGTGTCGATCGCAAGGCTGAAAAGGTGTATGTGCAGGGTTGCAACATGCAGAAGAAGACCATCCGCCGCAGCCAGGAGAAACCCCAGGGCGGCATCATCGATGTGGAAGGCCCGATCCACATCTCCAATGTGATGGCCGAGGAATGCTACCGCGCCAAGCGCTCTGCCGACAAGGCCGAGAAGAAGGCCTAAAGGAGGCAGTAAGCAATGAACAACACACTCTATCAACATTATGTTGACGATGTCGTGCCTGCCCTCAAGCAGAAGCACGGCTACACCAACCCGATGCAGCTCCCGAAGCTGGTCAAAGTCGTCCTCAACAGCGGCGTTTCCAGCGACAAGGATCGTGATTTCCTGCAGTCGGTCGTCGATACGCTCGGACAGATTACTGGACAGAAGCCGGTGATCACCAAGTCCACCAAGAACATCTCCAACTTCAAGCTGCGTGCTGGTATGAATGTTGGCGCCGCAGTCACACTGCGCCGCGAGAAGATGTATAACTTCCTGTATCGCCTCATCAATATCGTCCTGCCCCGCGTCCGCGACTTCCGCGGTATTCCTGCGAAAGCGTTTGACGGCGCCGGCAACTATACTTTCGGTCTGGCCGATCAGTCAGTCTTCACCGAGATTGACATGGACAAAGCAAAGCACACCGTCGGTATGAATATCACGATTGTGACGAGCGCCAGGACTGATGACGAGGCCCGCGACCTGCTCGCGCTTCTGGGCATGCCCTTCGCGACGAACTGAGGAGGATAATCACAGTGGCCAAGAAAAGTCTGATCATCAAGTCTAAGAAGACTCCGAAATTCTCCACTCGCGCCTATACCCGCTGTGAGCGGTGCGGTCGCGAACGCGCCGTTTATCGTAAATTCCATCTGTGCCGTATCTGCTTGCGCGAAATGGCCAGCAATGGACTTATCCCCGGCGTGACAAAGGCAAGCTGGTAACCCACTAGGGAGGCAAATCTACCATGAGCATGAGCGATCCTATTGCAGATATGCTGACCCGGGTGCGCAATGCGTCCAACGCAAAGCTGCCGACAGTATCCATGCCCCATTCAAAGCTGAAGGCCGCACTGGCCACGACTCTGAAGGAGAATGGTTTCATCGACAATTTTGCTGTTGAGGACCTGGGTAACAACAAGAAAGGACTCACCATCACCCTGAAGTACAAGGGCAAGAACGCGACCCCCGTCATCGAGGGCATACGCCGTGTCAGCCGCCCCTCCTGCCGGGTGTACGTCAACAGCACCGAAATCCCCCGCGTATTGGGCGGACTGGGTGTCGCAATCCTCACTACATCGCAAGGTGTAGTCACCGATCGGACGGCCCGCAAGCGCAACATCGGCGGCGAGCTGCTCTGCTATGTCTGGTAATCAATTCAACAGAAGGAGATAGCAGAAGATGTCACGTATGGGCAAGAAGCCGATCTTTGTCGGCGAAAAAGTCAAAGTCGAAATCAATGGCAATAAAGTCAGCGTGAGCGGCCCGAAGGGCAGCCACACTCTGGACATCCCGGAGCATATCAGCTGCACATTGTCAGATGACAAGAAGGAAATCCTGGTTGCACGCGACAACGAGGAACGCCAGACCCGCATGAATCACGGCCTCATCCGCAGCCTGCTCAACAGCATGGTTATCGGTGTGGACAAGGGCTTCACGATTCAGCTGGAATTCTTCGGCGTCGGCTACCGTGCACAGTTGCAGGGCCAGACCCTCACCATGAGCCTTGGTTACTCCAAGCCGCGCATCTACACGGTGCCGGCGACTGTCAAGGTCTCCATGCCGGATCCGACCCACATCACTTTGGAGAGCTGCGACAAGCAAGCGGTCGGACAGGTCGCTGCGGATATCCGCGCAAACCGTGTCCCCGATGCTTACCACGGCAAGGGCGTTCGCTTCGTTGGCGAGCAGCTCGCTCTGAAGGAAGGCAAGAAAGTGTAGTCCGCGGTGAGGCGGCTGTAACAGGCCGCCCGCTCGAGGTATCCCGCACGTTGCGGATACATTCATGCGTTGCATGACGCGTATCCGTGGCGGTTCATCCCGCCGTACTACGCCGGTGGGGGAAGTTTTATTAGGACAACACAATACAATGAGCAAATTAAGCAAGAAAGAGGCGCGGATTCGCCGTCATCGCCACATCCGCAACAAGGTCTCCGGCACCGCACAGATGCCGCGTCTTTGCGTCTGCCGCACTGGCGCTCACATCTACAGCCAGATCATCGATGATGAAGCCGGCGTGACCCTCGCGGCAGCGGCAACTGTCGAGAAAGCATTCCGCGAACAGAAGCTTTCCGCAAATGTCAAGAGCGCAGAAGTGATTGGCCAAGCCATCGCGGAACGCGCACTGGCAAAGCAAATCAAGCAGGTCGTCTTTGACCGCGGCGGTTTCCCCTATCACGGCTGTGTCAAAGCACTGGCCGAGGCTGCGCGCAAGGCCGGACTTGAGTTCTAACTGTACCACCAACACGAAAGTCGCAAAAGGAGATACAATCCGTGACGAATTCAATTGAAGATAAAGCGACTGCGCAAGCCCAAGCTCCGGTTTCCCGCAAGGAAGGCCGCGGAGCGGGTCGTGGTCAGAGCCGCGCCGAACGTCCTCGCGTCGAACGCGAAATCCCGCAGGATGATCTCGAGGAACGCACTGTCGTCGTAAACCGCTCCAGCAAGACTGTCAAGGGCGGCCGCAATTTCTCATTCAGCGCTCTGATTGTCGTTGGCGACAAGAAGGGTCGTGTCGGCATGGGCTTCGGCAAAGCGAACGAAGTTTCTGACGCTATCCGCAAGGGTGGTGAGCAGGCTCGCCGCCATCTGATGACCGTTCCGATGTTCGGTTCGACCATCAGCCATCAGGTCGAAGCACGTTTCTGCTCTGCAGACGTCATGATCAAGCCGGCCTGCAAGGGTACTGGTGTGATTGCCGGCGGTGGCATGCGTGCGGTTTTGGAGCTGGCAGGTGTCAGCGATGTTCTGGCCAAGTCCCTCGGTAGCAGCAATGCCGCCAATGTGGTCAAGGCTACCTTTGTTGCGTTGCGCAAGCTGCGCACGAAGGCGGAAGTGCTGGCAAAGCGTGACATCAACGCGCTCTAATTTGGGAGAGAGACTGTAATGAAACTCCACGATCTGCACAATACATTTAACCGCCAAGCGCGCAAGCGCGTCGGTCGCGGTGATGGTTCCGGCAACGGCCGTACTGCTGGCCGCGGTGACAAAGGCGCTGGCCAGCGCGCTGGTTCCGGCAAGGGGCCGTTCTTCGAAGGTGGCCAGATTCCGCTGATTCGCCGTCTGCCCAAGCGCGGTTTCAACAACCCGAACCACGTTGAGTACGAAGTAGTCAATCTCGCTATCCTCGAAGAGAATTTCGAAGCTGGCGCAGAGATTACGAAGGAAGTGCTCCAGCAGCGCAGCCTCCTCGGCAAGCAGTGCATGCCGGTCAAAGTGCTCGCCAATGGCGAAATCACCAAGGCATTCAAAGTGACTGCCGACAAATTCTCTGCTGCCGCGAAAGCGAAAATCGAAGCAGCCGGCGGCTCCTGCACCGCTCTGATGAAGAGCTCTGCTGAAGAGAAAGCCGACCGCAAGGCTAAATTTGTCGAAACAAAGAAGGCCGCAATCGCTGCGCGTAAGAGCGCAAAATAGGATAGTTGCGCTATATTGCGCAATTGTCGGCTATGCTGACTGATAGTGGCTTCGCCATTGTCAGTCGGCGTATTTATGCTATCTCAACATTTTTTCACGGCGAACACATTCGCCAATAACTATTCACCTTAAGGATTGGTCATGCTTTCAGCCTACCTTAATTGCTTCAAAATTCCCGAACTGAAAAAGCGTCTGCTCTTTACTCTCGGGATGATCGCGTTGGTCGAATTGACTGCCGCGATTCCATGCCCGGGAATTGATACCGAAAAGCTCGCTGAGCTTTTCAAAGGACTGAAGAGCAATGCGGATGCCGGCGGCATCATGGGAATGCTCGACCTCTTCAGCGGCGGCGCGATGGAGCAATTCGCAGTCGGCGCACTCGGTATCATGCCTTACATCTCGGCGTCAATCGTATTGCAGCTGATGACGCCTGTCATTCCCGCGCTCAACAAGATGGTCCGCGAAGGCGAATCGGGAATGCAACAGTATAATTTCATCATGCGGCTACTCACCGTCGTAGTCGCAGTCATCCAGGGCATCATGTTCTCCCTCGCGATGATGGGTCCCTCCAAACTCGGCCTCGGCAACGCATCAGTTGTCATGCATCCGGGCTTCGGATTTATCCTCCAGACTGTACTCATCCTCACTGGCGGCGCGATGTTCATTACGTGGCTGGGTGAGATGATTACCGAACGCGGTGTCGGCAATGGCGCTTCACTTATCATTACTGTGAATATCCTCGCGCGCCTCCCCGGCGCATTAGTCAGCCTCTATCAGCTGGTCTTCATCGGTTCTTCCACTGGCGAGAGCTCGCTTACGCCAGTTCACTTGCTCGTGCTGATCGCACTCTTCATCGCTGTCACGGTCGGCGCAATCTATCTGACCGAAGGTATGCGCAAGATTCCGATTCGCTATGCACAGCAGCGGTCAGTCGGCGGCTTCGGCGGACGCGGCATGGGCATCCAGACGACCTATCTGCCCCTGCGTGTCAATTACGCTAACGTCATGCCGATCATCTTCGCCGGCGCAATCCTCTCGTTCTTCCAACTCGCATTGCGCTATCTGCCGCAGAATAGCGTGACGGTCTGGATTGCCAATACATTCCAGTATGGCTCATGGGGATACATCATCATCTATGCCGCGCTGCTTCTGCTCTTCGCATTCTTCTGGGTTGCAAACCAGTTCAATCCGATTCAAATTGCCGATGACCTCCAGAAGAACAACGGATACATCCCCGGCATCCGTCCCGGTAAGCCGACGAGCGACTTCCTCGATCACGCGATGACTCGCATCACATTCGCCGGCGCACTCGGACTCATGGTGCTCGCTATCCTGCCGATGCTCCTGGCGACTTCCGTCCTCAAGATTCCGGGCTCCATCGCGCAATTCTTCGGCGGTACGAGCTTGCTCATTATCGTCGGCGTCATGCTCGATACTATGCGCCAGATTCAGACCTACCTCATCAGCCGTAATTACGACGGATTCCTCTCCAAGGGTATCCTCCGTAGCCGCGGCGCACACGTAGTGCAGGGCTAGAAGCGCCTCACGTAGCATCTATACAACCGCCCGCTCACGCCATCCGGCGTCAGCGGGCGGTTGTTGTTATGGGGGGGGATGCGTGCGGGATATTTCCCGAAGCGTGCGCTTCGGGCACAGAACAAGTGGCTCGCGCCGAAAAACACGACCTACCGAGCCCCCTCCGTTCCCCGCCGTTTCCGTTTCCCTCCGTTTCCGTCCGTTAAAATCCGTTTCCCTCCGTTTCCGTTATCTTCCGTTTCCGTTATCCTCCGTTTCCTTCCGTTAAAATCCGTTTCCCTCCGTTTCCGTTAAAAAAATGTTTCACATTGTTCTTGTTGCTCCGGAAATTCCGCAGAATACTGGCACTATCGGCAGACTGTGTGTCTGCACTGGCGCGCGGTTACATCTCATCGAGCCACTCGGTTTCCAAATCGACGATACACACTTGCGCCGTGCCGGGCTGGACTACTGGCCATTCCTGGATTGGAAGCGCCATCCCGACTGGGAGAGCTTCCTGGCTTCCGAACAGCCCGAACACTTCGTCTTCCTCTCGTCGAAGACGAAACAAAGCTATTTCGATTATCATGTCCATGCGGACGAATATCTGGTCTTCGGCAATGAACAGCATGGACTGCCCCTGGAATTCTATCAGCGCTATGCATCACAGTTGCGCACATTGCCGATGCCGGGCGAACACGCGCGCTGCCATAATCTCGCCAACTCCGCCGCTATCGCTCTCTACGAAGCGCTCCGCCAAACCGACGCACTGCACACAGCCCTATAATCCTCCCCCTCCCGCTATCCTCCCGTTAAAAAAATTGTACTTTGCAAAAGATATAATTATTTTTGGATATATTATGAAAAAAGCCGTTTGTTGGTAAATACGATGAATGTACTAGATAATCTCACTGCTAAAGTAATAATGACTCATGGCGAACGTGTCTGTGAAGCGACAGGTTTCCCTGTTGTTTTCGTGACTTCGTCGCTTCCTGCTGATGGCAGAAAACGGATGTGCGCTCATCGTTTTGCATTTATTGTGCCGGGAATAGAACTCTATCTTCCTCAATTGTTTGCACAACTGAAGGAACATCTGCCCACGACAACCCGCGTTTACTCAAAGCTTGGGATTGTTGCTCAATATCTGGCGGTATGTTATCTGAATGGGTTTGCCGCAAATACTCTTTCCATTGCAGATGCGATGGAAGTGACAGGGTATTCTCGAATGGGCGTCATAGAAGCCTTTAACGAACTGGAGTATTTCAAAGCAGGAAGTCGCATGGGGACGCATCGGCGTTTTGTCTTTCATGACAATAAAGCTGAACTGTGGGATGATTTGTGTCCGCAGATGGCTAATCCGTGCAAAAGAGTGATTGGATTGGAAAAGCTCCCCAGAGGATTGCCGGTTGTCTCTGCAGGCCTGTCGGCTTTGTCGCGGCGAAGCATGCTGGCGCCCGCTGAACCGCAGGAATATGCAATTCGCCTAAAGGATTTTAATGCTGTAGAAAAAATTACTGCAGTTAGCACGGCTTATGCGCCAATTCTGCTTCAGTTGTGGACGTATGTCCCGCGCAGTCTCGCAGATGGATGCGTGGAACCGTATTCTCTGTCTCTCTCTCTGAAAGAAAATACAGATGACCGTGTTCAAATTTGCCTTGAAGAAATGATGAATGGGATAAAACATGATTAAAGGCCTGGATATATTCAAACGGTATTTTGCCGGAATGTCCGACAGCTTTATCTTAATTGGTGGGGCTGCATGCGATCTGCAATTCTCGCGGCTTGCTGTCGATTTCCGAATGACACGCGATCTTGATATCGTGTTGTGCGTCGAATCTCTCTCGCCCGATTTTGCGCGTGCTTTCTGGACATTTGTCACAGCCGGACAATACCAGATGCAGGAAAAATCTGACGGCACAAAGCGTTTTTACCGCTTCCGTCATCCTGTATCGCCAGATTTTCCCAGAAATGATCGAGCTGTTTTCACGACACCCAGATGCTATTGTCCCATGGTCGGGTTCGCATCTCACGCCATTGCCTATGCCAGATGATATTTCCAGTTTGTCGGCTATTCTACTTGATGATGATTACTACGATTTCATCACATCACATTGCGATAACATCGACGGCATATCTGTGCTTTCTCCGGAAGCATTGCTTGTCCTGAAGGCTAAAGCTTGGATGGATCTGAAACAACGAAAAATCAATGGCGAGCATGTTGATTCAAAAGATATTTCTAAACATAAAAATGATATTCTTCGACTTGCGGACATCCTTTACGATAGTACGGTTCTGACACTTTCTGCAGTTATTGCAAACGAAATGAAACTCTTCCTGGTAC
>CAVGNO010000047.1:12166-13111 GCA_963630475.1 Blautia faecis
ATCCTCCCCCTCCCGCTATCCTCCCGTTAAAAAAATTGTACTTTGCAAAAGATACAATTATTTTTGTACGCCACGCGCAGGGTGCCGTCAGGCGCAGGTTGCGCGTTTGTCGCGCGTTTGTCGGCGCAAGCCACTTGTCCTGTGCCCGAAGCGCAAGCTTCGGGGGGGGGGGCATCCTCCGTTTTCCCTCCCCCATCCGGCTACTGCAGAAAAATATTTGCTACAGTAAATGGAATTATCCTGAATATGGATTATCTTATGTCATTTGGTAGGCTCACGCATACGTAAAATCCATTTTGCCCTGTCGCGAAAATAATGACAGATGTCATTTTAGGACAGGTGACGACATTTAATGACTACATATAAAACTATGATAACCTCGAATTCTCCGAGAGGAATGAAAATGACAAAAAAATCATTTCCACAATTCACTCTAGCACTCCTCCTCGCATTGCTTATGTTGCCATGCTTCAGTGTGCAGGCAGGCATTTGGGACGATCTTGTTATTGATTTGATCGGAGATGCTGCCAGTGTAAAGACAGATGCTGATGGTGACGGATGGAATAAAGTTCAGGAACAAGTTATTGGCAGCGATGACAATGATCCGTCTAAACCGTGGATTAACCGCGGATTGGACTTGGTGAATGCAAAGCATAACGTATTTATTCCCAGTATTGACACTAACAAAAAAGCGCTTGTTATTAATGGCGTGAATAATGATGAAGCACATTCAGGCTATGCAGTAGTAGATAATTTTGATGGACTTATTGGCAGTGATGCTGCTCCCGATGTCTTTGGCGCTGTGACATTCGAATTGTGGTTCAGGATTGTCGATAATTCAGATACTCCTTCAGGTGTATTGCTTCAGCGTAAAATAAAAAATCCCTCAAAAAAGGATAATGATTATACTAACCTTACTTCAGATTTTATTTTGCAATTGAAAGA
>CAVGNO010000048.1:0-13106 GCA_963630475.1 Blautia faecis
TACCGAACAAATCCCGTAATCCCCACACGTACCCACGGTGGGGATATGGCGCGTGTACCGTTTTTTGGGGGGGGGCTTTGAGGGATTAACCCCCGAAGCGTGCGCTTCGGGCACAGAACGTGTAGGGCCGGCGGCTTGTCCCCGGCCTAACCGCGTGCGCAGAGACAGCACCCTCCGTTTTCCGTTTCCGTCCGTTCCCCTCCGTTAAATCCCGTTAATCTCCGTTTCCGTTGATAATCTCCGTTTCCGTTAAAGAAAATAAAAATTTTGCGTGCAAAACGCTTGACAACCTTGAAAAAATCCTTATAGTATGCATTGTTACTGCGTGAAATGTCTCAATTTTGTAGATTCATCAATCGATTTTTTTTAGTTAAGTAAATAACAATAATGTTTTACCAAGGCGAATAGCCAAGGCAAAAACAAACAACAAAAAAAGAAGGAAGAAATATGAACAAGTTCCTTACAGCATTGCTCGTTGGCGCTTTGAGCGCTTCCGCCTTTGCCGCTAGCGCTGCTCATGCAGACGGTGCTCTCGACCTGGTCTATGACTACAAGGCATCCGTCAAGCGCATCAACCCCGTCATCAGCACCATCAAGTACAGCACAGATGTCTGGGATGCAAAGGCTGACATCAGCAAGAAGCTCGAGAGCTACTCCGTCGTTAGCGACACCCTGAAGGGCTATCTCGTTATCAGCGCATGCTCCACCTGCACCGCAGAGGCTGAAGCATGGGATGCATTCAACGCAGATGAAGATCAGTACGCATACCTCCTGATCACCCGCGCAGGCGACAAGAAGAAGCTGGCTTGGGAATTCAACTATGCTACCGTTGAAGGCGGCGTCTTCAGCAAGAACGTCGGTGTCCGCCCGGCTGGTGATGATCTCGAAGGCAAGGCTACCAGCATCAAGAACATCAAGAGCGCTTGGATGACCCTCGCTTTCGAGTCTGTTAACTACGGCTACAACACCCTCAACAAGGTGTACGGCGGTGACAACTATCCGTCATACGGTCTGCTCGGCGAAGACTACAAGGGTGTTGAGCTCTTGCACGCTGGCTTCGGCAAAGCAGTCGGCGGCTCTGACACTGTCAAGGGCGAAGATGGCATCTGCGAGAGCACTGATGATGAGACCAGCGGTTGCGTCCGCATCGACAGCATCTCTGGCTCCTTGGTTGGTGACGCGGTTATCGCTGGTCCTTGCGACACCCCGATGTGGGATTCCTGCTTGCTGACCATCGTTCCGGAAGAAGGTGCCGAAGCTGAGGCTAGCATGATCGAGGCAGTTGCTGTCTCCGGTACCTGGAGCGTCAAGTTCAACAAGAGCATGACCAAGAAGCTCATTGCTGATGCTGAAGCTCTGACCAAGGCTCTGAAGCACAATTCCGCAAACCAGACTGGTCTGGTCGATGGCCAGGGTAATGCATTCGAAGACGGTGCCATCGAAGCTGATGTCGAGCCGACCGACGAGACCACTGGTGGCGATTCCTCCACTGGAGGCAGTGAAAGCACCGAGGCTGAAGCTGGCCAAACCACTCCCTAATCGGTTTTTGTACTGATTAGCTACATCATCTGAAATAGCTGAACCTCTCTGGGAGTATGTATGGACTCCCGGAGAGGTTTTTTGTATCCATGCATCGGCATTTGAGAAATTCTCCTCTCAATACCATCGCGAAATGTGTTTGGCAAAGCCGTGAATTCGTTACGTCGGACCGCGAAATCGTCATAAATCGAACCGATAAAACGTCATAACCATTTGTAGGGCCGGGGCTTGTCCCCGGCCTGGCGTCGGCAACCAATATACCGACGGCTCCCCTGCCTGGCGTCGCCCCGCAATCCGACATTGCGTGTTGTTGGGAAAACATTTTTGTCCACGAAAATCACGAAAAAAAAACACGAAATTGATTGTGGGTGAATGGATGACGTCGGACCGCGAAATCGTTATAAATCGAACCGATAAAACGTCATAACCATTTGTAGGGCCGGGGACAAGCCGCCGGCCCTACAACGGTTGGAATTTTTGCGGTTGTTAATCTGGTGGTTTTCTTGGCGTTGCGTGGTCATCGGCATCAGATTCCACGGGAATCACATACCCAAATGTGCACAAAATACCGGCCTGTATGACAAGGGCAAGCCTTTGTCATACGAATATATTATCCCTAGGAACTGAAATAGAGATATTAGTGTCTATGAGCAGGAATGCAATCTCTACATCACAGACACATTAAATACGTATGATTTATAACGAAAAGACAATCAAATTTGTTCTGCCCGCGATTATTGCGGTAATTGTCGTCTTTGCGCTGATCTTCGGTATCCATCGTGGCGATAAACAGCCGATTGACAATGCAGACGGCGATAACGTTGATACAGTGGCAACATCGACTGGTGCCGAAGATGATGCTGCTCCTGTTCCTGCCGAAGAGGATGATCCCGAGGATATTGCGCAAAATGACGCACAGATGAATGAAATGCAGGCTCTATTAGATGAAGACCAGGAAGACGATACAATCGCTAAAGCGAAAGAGCTTGCGGCATCCAAAATTGCAAAACATCGCGCATTTGCGCTGAAGGCATTCGAGTGGTATGGCGGTCTCGAAAATCTTGCCGAAATCGCCAAGCTAGTGAATGACCCCAACGCCGATGTCGCAGACAGCGCGCTTGATTCCTACGAGCACGTCTTCCGATCGCTCCAGGAATCCCCGGATGCCAAAACGCTGAATACACTGGGCACTATCATCATCAATACACACGATAGCGTGCGATTGGATTCGCTCTTCGGACTCTATAAGTCACTCGATGAAGCACTCGCATTGCCGTCGCTTATCGCTATCCTGCAGAAGTCCAAAGCGGACGATAATGACGAACTGACGGATCTGGCGGTTGAGACAATCGATTTCCTGACTGAGCAGGACTCCGGTATCGATACGCTGGAAAAAGCGCAAGAGTGGCTCGATAAGCATGACGATAATAACGACGACAACTAACGAATATAAATGAAGCATCTCAATCTATCATCATTGCTATTGTTTGTCGTGTGCTTGTTCCTGGGTAGCACGACACAGCTCTGTGCGCAGCTCCCGCAACAGAAGAAGCAGTCCAAATCGCCATCCGAGAAGATTACGATGGCGGTGCTGGAAAACAAGGATGTCGCGCTATCCGTCGATGGCGAGACAATGACGTGGGGCGAAGTCATCGCGTTGCTGCCCGAACAGACAAAAGCAAATCTAGTCGATGACCGTGATAATGCCGCGCTGGCAATTCGCGCATATCTGCGCAAGCTCGTCCGGCGCGCATGTCTCAAAAGCGAAGCGTTGCGGCAGGGCTATACACTCACTGCTCAAGATCGCGCAAAATATGTCGCCGATTTGAAAAAGAGCCTCGCAAGCCGTGGCAGCAGTCAGTCGGTTGAGAGCTACTTGCAGCAATTTTCACAGGGTAAAAGTAATGCTTGGTATAAAATGAGCGTGAGCGACTTGATGATGGTCGCTAAACTCACCGACGATGCGACCAAGGATGTCGTCGTGACTGCCGAGGATATCGCAAATGAACGCGAAGAACTCAAGCGCCGCGATGCAGGGAGCCGCAGCAAAAATGAAGAACTGCGCGCTATCTTCGATGAACTCACTAATGATGCGCGCATCGAAACCGACAAGTGGTTCAAGCAGACCGCAAAAGAGTATTCCGATGGCACAGAAGCAGTCAATGGCGGTGTCATCCGCGAATACTTCACGCGCGATGAACTGGCAAAAGAACTCGGCATGACTAGCTTCAATCTGCAAAAAGGCGAAAACACTGATGTGCTCGAAAATGACGACGCAATCCGCATCGTCCGCGTCTTCGATGTGCAGCCTGCTGAACAGCCCGGCGGCGCAGAACGCGTCAAAATCGGCCAGATCGTCTTTAAGAAGGAAGAGATGCTCTCAAATGTCAAGGATGAAATCATCGCCGATGCACTGCTGATCAATAAACGCAATATCGCGTTTAACGAATTCGCGGATAACCTCGTGAAAAAAGCCCAAATCACGTGCCCTCTCTTCCCCGACGGCCTTTTCAATAATAAATAACCCGCAAAAATCTTCCACGAAAAGCACGAAAGATGATAATCATGAAGACTCTCTTTTCGCCCATCCGGATGCTATGCTTGCTGTTGCTCGGCGTGTTCTCTTTGCAGTTTGCTCAGGCTGCTGACACGGCATACGACTACTCCAGCTGGATTGTCGGAACAACGGCCGCGGAGGTTAATTACGCAGTCCGGACTGCGCAGAGCGCTAACCGTCCGCTGGTTGTGCTCTATAGCAATCTGTCCAATTGCGCGCATTGCAAAGGCGTCTGGAATAACGCGCTTTGCGATGGCGGCGTGCATCATACAAGTAATTGCGCAATCAGCTCCACGCATGCTATCACAAAATACGCGAAGGAGAATAAGCTGGTTCTGCTGCTCATAACGACAGTCGTCGAAATAAAGTATAGCAAAGTACATCAAGAGATTATTGACTCCCTGAAAAACAGCACTGGCAATATCGAATATTCGACAGTCGCAATTTTCAATGTGCCGGCTAGTGTCAATGCGAGCAGCTCTTCCAATACTGCGGTTTTGGACAAAAAAAGCGGTATTCAGCTCATCGGAAAATTTCGCATTGTCGGCGGCAGCACGGCATCCTACAATGGCAATTCCTATAGCTTCCCTAGTTCAGACACATCCGTAAAGGAGACCCATTTCGAGAAAGCGATGGCGCTTTTCTTCCCGAATGACTACTTCAGCACGATTGAACCGCCAGTCGTCGATTTGAGCGGTTATAAGAACGCAGTCGCAATCACGCCTGCAGAAGCTAGCACGACTGCATCATGCGCATTGGACAGCACATCCAAAAGCGAACAGTGGTTCTCATTTACTGCAGTCAAAGGCAACAAATATAATTTTACTGCGAGTACGCCCAGCGCAACGAGCAAGAGCTACGGCTATGCGTTCTATACCACTGCAGGGATAAATAGCGGCACAGCTCTCAAAGAAAGCGTATTAACCGCAAATACTATCTTGACCGATGGCTTCTCGTTGAGCGCATCCAGCGCAGGTACGACATATCTGCGTATCTACCAGACCGAGATGAGCTCAACTAAGTCGTCATTCACACTCACGTATTCAGTGGAAGCCAGCTCTAGCAGTGGCGATGATAGTGATTCATCCGATAGCGATGATTCAGATACTAAGACGGAAGAAAATCAAGGAGAATGGGAGTACTCCAACTGGATTGTCGGAACTCAAGCCGCAGATGTGATGAAAGCAGTCGCCGCTGCGGCCAAAAATGCCCGTCCGCTAGTAGTGCTCTATTCCAACTTGTCCAATTGCGCGCACTGCAAAGGCGTCTGGAATTACGCACTCTGCGATGGCGGCGCGTATCATAAGGACTCCAATTGCAATGTCAAGAAAAGCTCGCATCCCATCCTCGAATATGCGCGCAAGAAAAAGCTCGTGCTACTGTTGATAACAACTGCCGTTGAAGCGCAGTATAGCAAGGAACATCAAGCGATTATTGACTCACTGAAAAATAGTACTGGCAATATCGAATATTCAACCATCGCAATCTTCAATGTGCCGGAAGACGTCAATACAAGCAACACCGGGAATACCGCAATCCTGGGTAAATCTGGCGGACTCAATTATATCGGTAAATTCCGCATTGTCGGCGGCAGTACGGCTTCCTATAATGGCAAGAGCTATGACTTCCCGTCTTCAGATACATCCGTGAAAGAAACCGATTTTGAGAATGCACTAGAGCTGTTCTTCCCGAATGACTACTTCAGCTCCATCGATCCGCCCGTCGTCGCACAGGATTGGGAACAAGCGACCGAGATTGCTGAATTCACTCATACGCAAAATACAACTGGCAAAGAGACGCTGGTCACGACCGATACCGATGGCAAGACGCTGACGCTCTCCCTCAATGGATCGACGACTACCCAGTGGTATAAATTCAACGCAGAGGAAGGCCGCCGCTATCATTTCATCAGCTACTCCAATCCAACTGTCTCAAGCGACATCAATGTGACAGTCGAGTTCAAGAGCGGCGATGGCACAGAAGAACCCGTGTCGCTCTCACCCGAGCGCATCAAGACATCCGCAGGCGGTAGCGTCATCAGCAATGGCTTCTATATCGATGCCGATGAAGACGGCATCTACTACATCAAGATCAGTCGTGATGGCGACAGCTCGGTCGAAGGACTGACTTATAACTTGAGCGCATACGATACGCCGATTCCGCAAATCGGCGCTATCGCGAATCCCAATAACAGCTCCGATGTGACGCTTGGTGAGTGGACGACGTATCTTGATGCCGCACTCGATGCCGGCAAGAAAAACAACAAAGCCGTCCTCGTCTGCTTCGAAGGCGTGCGCTGGTGCCCATATTGCGTCTATGCCGACTATGAACTCTTCGATACCGACGACTTCAAGAGGTGGGCAAAAGAAAATGCATACCTCGTCATGATCGATAATAAATTGCGCGGTGGCTATGGTCCGAGCATCTATAATGACGACTGGGATGGCGGATGGCTCGCGACGCATAATGTTACTCTCGCGGATGGCGAAAATGCGCTGACTAACAACGCGGCATTGCAGAAAAAATACGCGTTAAGCTGGCGTCAGGAATACAGCAAGCCCATCGGCTACCCGACTCTGCTCGCACTCAATCCGACGACTGGTAAAGTCGCTGGCCGCATCGAACCCTATTTTGCAACCGTCTATGATGTCGCTCAACTGGCTGAACTCGCGCTGGCTTCCAGCGAGGAGGATAATGAAGAAGCCGATAACTATGTCGTCGGCGCAACCGAAGTGACCGCTGGCACGACGACTAGCGCGACTTTGAGCGCTATCGATCGCGTCGATTGGCGTAAATTCTCCGTCGTCGCCGGCGAAGAATGGTCATTCACCGTGAAAAGCGCGAGCAGCAGCGATGTCAAGCTGACGCTCTACGATGTCACTGCCCTCAAAGAGAACGAAATGAATTATGTCGATGGCGACGGCTATGACCAGGAGAAGACAGGTACAATCATCGGCAGCGCAGTCTCCGGCGATATTGCGAAGGGCGTGACGATCAGCCACGTCTTTGACGCAACCGCCAATGTCCGCCTCTGCATCGAATTGCCGAACGCCGCGCCTGCGACAGATCTGCTGGAATACACGCTTACTGCAAGCAAAGTCAGCGATGTAAATTGCGAAGTGAGTCTCCCCACCGAAGCCATCTCTGTCAATAAATACGACAGCACTGTCACGATCCCAGTCACTATCACCGACCATAATCTCACTAACAACGATGCCATTACTGTGGCTTACACGGTGTCAGACGACACCGCAAAAGCCGGCACCGACTTCGAGTATGATGCCAGCGCTGCTCATGAATTGACTTGGACTGCTGATGAGAAGCATCTCGAGACCGTCAAGTATATCACTATCGATCTGCTTGGTACTAGCGCTATCTGGGAGGGTAGCCGCGATTTCAATGTCGTGCTGACTTTGACGAGCGGCACTGGTCGCATTGCGCCATGCGACGCCGTCACAGTCAAGCTGACTGCCAAACCCGACTTCGTCTCCGAAGATGAGCAGGATGTCGTGTTGGTGCGCGGTGTGCCCATGACGCCGATTAGCATCCCCGTCAATGCATCCGCGAATAACCTCCTCGAAGTCGTGAAAATCGCTGGCGAATTGCCGTCCGGCATGAGCTTGAGCGCATCCGAAAATAATCGCGTAATCCTGCTCTCCGGCACGCCCAGCGAAGATGCGGAAGACTGCTCATACACATTCGGATTGCGTCAGACGCTGGATGCCAAGACGCTCTCCTCCACCGAGCAGAAGACACTCAATTTCACGATAGAGGAAATCTCATCGCTCAATATCTACGCAGATCCCAATTACTACCTCGTCTCGCACAGCTTCGTCGGAAATCTGCTCTGCAAAGAAGACGGTGATGAATACGTCTGCGGCGTCTTCTCCTTCGATGTGACAGACAGCGGTCTAAAACTGAAGCTCAATACGCTGACTGGCGTGTACGAAGGAACTGCAAATTGGGCGTCGTATGATGACAATGGCAATTTTACTGCTAAATTCTCTGTCTCCGACGGCACATCTGTCGTGCGTAACGACTTGACGATTGTCCTAGATGACAAGGGCAAGCTGACTGGCACGTACGCCGGCAATATCAGCGTCAGCGGCGCATTGCGTAGTGTCTGGAATACCTCCGAATTGGCACAATTTGCCGAATTCTATACTGCCGCACTCAAAGAACACGATGCCGGCGGCGACCATCCGGATGGCTTCGATTCAGAACGCGATCTCATCAGCTGGGGCGGCATTGCATTCACACTCGTCGCAGACCAAAATGACGATGGCGAATTTATCGCCGGAATCGAATTTACTGCCAAAATGCGCGATGGGAAGGACGCAGTCACTGGCACCGCAGACCTGCAACAGCCGACATCCGATGAAACTGGCGCAGCGACATTCTGCTTCTTCTTCCCATACACACGCGTCGATGATGAAGCGACCGCGTATGTCGGCGGAAAACTCAGCATCATGAGCAGTAACGATAGCGACGGCGAACACTATACTGTCTCCGCATGCGATAACGATGGCGCAGCTCGCTACTGCGGCAGTGAAGTCGCACCATTGGATGTATGCGGTATCGACTACACCGTGAATTCGCCACTCTACACGCATATCGGCGAAGGCACTGACAAGACATTCTTCTTCCGCGTCGTCACTCCGTCCGACCTCGATAATGTCGCAATCACCGCAGTGCCGCGCTCAATCAAAGTGACAGAAGATGACAAATTTAACTTCACCGTCGAAGAAAATCCCTACAATCTGACTATCACCGCCGATACAGATGAGGACGGCAACCAGACCGGATTCTTCCACGGTTCATTCGACCTCTATGCCGATGTGCTCGGCAAACAGACTGTTCAATTCTCCGGTGTCTACACGCCGCTGAAAGAAGCATGCTGCTCCGCAACCGAAGGCTATCAGCCCGCCGGCCGCGGCTCATACACAGTCACCGACGCCGATGGCGAAGTGCAACGCTACAATGTCCGGCTCTATCCCGGCAATTTGAGCGATACCGAGAAGTATAACACCGCATTGACCGATAGCACGCTCGCAATCTCCAGTCAAACCGCATTCGACGACTACATCTGGAGTGACGCCGATAAATTCAGCGCGAGTGACAACGGTCTGCACATCCTCGCAATCGACGCAGATGGAAATGTCAAATTCCTCACAGTCGATGATAAAAATATGCCATCACTCTCTGCCGGCACGTGGACACTCTACTTCATCGGCACGGCATCAAGCGATGAATACCAGCTCGGCAAGAAAATTGTCATCACAATCCATGATGTCAATGACCTCACGAAACTCGAATATGCGCTGACAGCTGGCTGGAATCTCCTCGCTCTGCCATGGGATAGCGGCAAAATCCTCCACTCCGACTTTGCGAACTTGCTCGCGCTCAAGCCGTATATCTACAATACCACCGGCCGCCGACTCGTCCGTTTGCAAGACGCTTTGCAACCCGGCGCGGCATTCTGGCTCTATAGCACAAACGCCACAACATTCACGCTGCACGTCGCTGCTGGCGATAGCACGAATGCTCCTGCATTCGATGACGACAACCGCCATCTGTGCGCACCGCACGCCAACCTCGATTCTAACAACGCAATGCTGTGGCAGGAATCGCTGTTGCGCTTCTCCAAAAGCGCTCCCGCATCCAACACCCAAGGCGGATGGTTCAAATTGCGTGAACAAACCGAAGAATAACCCATCTCACGTTCTGTCTTAAAATTGTAACTAGAATAACATGAAGGTATTATCATCAATTACGTTCGTTTTGTTGTTGCTTGCTGGCGTTGCAGTTGCGCAGGAAGCGGGTGAAAACGCGACTGCGCTGGTTGCGCAAGCTGAACCGGCATTCCCGCTTTCTGTGAGTGAATCCGGCTCGCTAAATGCCGGCACGCTCTACAGTCTCAATGCCAAATACTTCCCGTTCAAGATTACCAATGTCAGCGATAAAGATGTCACATTCAATGGCTTGCGGATGAATTGCAATTGCATGACAGTCGCCAAGGAGCCGCGCGGCGCAGTAATCAAGCCGGGCGAGAGCATCGAAGCCGCCGTCAATATCGATCCGAATAAGCTCAAACACGGCACAAAGAAATTGGACCGATTCTTCTGGATTGACGCCGAGGGCTATGACAAGTCGTTGCGCGTCCCTGTCTATGGCACAATTGTTCAATCCGTAAAGATTGCGCCGGCCGAAGTGATCGATGTCCAGCAATTTGCCGGATTGGATATCCCGTGGTCGCGGACATTCACAATTACTAATGCAAACCCCGAAGTGAAAAATGAGGATTTTATTCTCGATTCACCCGTCGGAACGCGTTTTAACACGGAATTCAAGAAAATCGAGCCCGGAAAATATCAGCTGACAGTCTCGCCAAAACTCCCAATGAAAAATGGCGAAATCTTCGAAATCTTCGCGATGCAAATCAAAGGCGCCGGAGATGAAGCAGTCGTGCGCGTCGGTATCACCGGCGAGCCGAAGGGCTATCAGTTGCGCGCATTCGGCCGCGCATTCCCATACCGCGATAAACTCCGCAATGGCGAAGAACAAATCATGGAATTCCCACTCGCATTCGTGGCGCCTAATGGCAAATCGAAGAAAAAGAAGAAACGCAGTTGGATCATGACGACTGTGACTATGCCGGCAGCTACCGATGAATTTGCGTATATCGACAAAGACCCGGTTGCATTCATGAAGAAGCTCCAGTCGGGCGTCACATTCAATACACCGCCGGATTGCGATGCGCAAATCGTCGCCGGCGACAACGACCTCACGCTGAAACTCACATTCAAACCCGAATTTGCTAAGCAAGTCACACCGACTCCGGTGGAGATGATCTACTGCGGCCGCACCATCGGTTCTATCCCGACCGGCGTCGCTATCCGCGAATCCAAAGCCAAAAACGCCACGCCGCAAAAACGCCCCTTCTGGCAAAAGAAATCCGCGGATAAATAACACCCCGCGGTCCGCCAGCCCGGGGAGCCGTTGGTGCGTTGTTTGCCCACGCCAGGCCGGGGACAAGCCCCGGCCCTACACACGCACGGTGGGTGCTGTCTTTTCGCACGCTAGGCCGGGGGCAAGCCCCGGCCCTACACGTTCTGTGCCCGAAGCGCACGCTTCGGGAAATGTTGTTCGGGTACAAGCCCCTTTGCGCCAGGCCGGGAAACCGTTGGTGCGTTGTGTGCCCACGCCAGGCCGGGGGCAAGCCCCGGCCCTACACACGCACGGAAGGTGCTGTCTTTTCGCGCGCCAGGCCGGGGACAAGCCCCGGCCCTACACGTTCTGTGCCCGAAGCGCACGCTTCGGGAAATGTTGTTCGGGTACAAGCCCCTTTGCGCCAGGCCGGGAAACCGTTGGTGCGTTGTGTGCCCACGCCAGGCCGGGGGCAAGCCTCGGCCCTACACACGCACGGAAGGTGCTTGACGCCAGGCCGGGAAACCGTTGGTGCGTTGGTATCTCACGCCAGGCCGGGGACAAGCCCCGGCCCTACAGGCGCACGATGGGTGCTGTCTTTTCGCACGCGCCACTTGTTCTGTGCCCGAAGCGCACGCTTCGGGAAATTTTGTCCAGGGACAAGGCCGCCTTTGTGTTTAGGCCGGGGGCAAGCCCCGGCCCTACTACAAAAGGATTTTTTAGGTGGGTAATCTGGTGGTTTCCCTGGCTTGTTGCGGATACACCACGGTCCGACATGTCTTCTTTTTTTTTCCTTAACAGGATGCCATGAATATCAGATACGACATTATGCCGATGCCGTCGGTGCCGGTATCGGCGCTTTCACGGTCGGTATTTGAATTGGAATATCTTCCTGCTGCATTTGCACCGGACGTCCTGGAAGCAAATGGGCGCAGCTACGAGGAACGCTTGGCGTCATGCCGGATGATTTCATCCCCCGATGAGCAGATTCCGACGGTATTGGGCGTGCTGACGCTTGCGCGATCGCCGCAGGATTTCATTCCTGGTGCTTACATACAATTTTTGCGGATTGCTGGCACGGAATTGGCCGATCCGGTAATTGACAGCGAGGATTTGCGTGGGACATTCAGCGCAGTCATCCGCGGCGCTGAAGAAAAATTCCGTGCGCACAATACCATCTCATACGACATTGTTTCGCAACCGCGCCATATAACGTCATCGTTGTATCCGATTGCTGCATTTCAGCAGCTGATATATAACGCGTTTCTGCATCGGTCGTATGAAAATACCAATGCACCGATTCGTTTCTACTGGTTTAATGACCGCATTGAAATCCATAGTCCGGGCGGACCTTATGGCAATGTTACGCTCGAAAATTTTGGCGAACCCGGAATTACCGATTACCGCAATCCCAATATCGCGACAGTCTTGCGCAATCTCGGATATGTCCAAGCTTTCGGACGCGGAATAGCTACCGCAGAACGCGCTTTGAAGATCAACGGCAATCCGCCTCTGCGCTTTCGCAACAACAATTGCGCGGTGGTGGCGATAATGGAACACAATCCTCGCGCGCTCGTCGTGCCGGCTGGGTAAAAAAAAAGCCGCGTTCTCGCTTATGCGAAAACGCGGTGGAAATTGGAGCCAGCGAAGGGACTTGAACCCTTGACCTGCGCATTACGAATGCGCTGCTCTACCAACTGAGCTATGCTGGCATCTTTTGTAAAGCGACATACTTTAATACCTGCACGCGGATTGTCAAGCGACACGCGTTTCACTCATCATCCGTTAAAATCCGTTAAAATCCGTTTCCGTTTCATAAATGAAAAAAATCGTCCTTTCAATTTTATTTGTCGTCTTCTTTGCCGGCGCTGTCGATGCGGCGTGGTACTGGCCATTCGGTTCTGACGAGCCGAAGAGCTACGTTGAGCCTGCGCCGATGACGACTGCGCCGCGCGGCAAGTACTTGCCCAAATCGCAGCAGAATTTCGACAAAGTCTATCCGAAAGCGCCGATGACCAACGAAGGCGTCTCGGTGAAGAAAATCAAGGAGCTCGCGGATGCCGGCAATGCCAATGCGCAATTG
>CAVGNO010000049.1:0-12978 GCA_963630475.1 Blautia faecis
ATGTGACTATCACCGAGGATTTCTACATCGGTATTTTCGAATGTACGCAAAGACAGTATGAGTTGATTATGAATTTCAAACCGAGTGGCTATTCAGGCGATACGCGTCCAGTGGAGTGCGTTTCGTATGAAAATATTCGTGGTACTGGATCAACTGCAGGAGCGGGCTGGCCGAAATACGGTCATACTGTCGATTCATCGTCATTCATGGGAAAACTCCAAGCGCGTACCAAGCTGACTTTTGACTTGCCTACTGAAGCGCAATGGGAGTACGCTTGCCGCAAGAAGGCCGATGGCACTTGCTGGACTACCGCATTGAATTCCGGCAAAAATCTTACTGACGAATATACTTGTGACAATATGGCTGAAGTCGGACAGTATATTGGTAATTTTTCCGAGGAAAATGGCGGATACTCGGAACATACGAAGGTTGGTTCATATCAACCTAGCGAGCTGGGGCTCTATGATATGCATGGAAATGTGTATGAATGGTGTCTGGATTGGTTTGGCGATTTGGCATCGACTGCGGTGTCGGATCCCGTGGGAGCGTCTTCGGGCTCTTACCGCGTCATCCGCGGCGGTGGCTGGAGCGACGGTGCGCAGGACTGCCGTGCGGCATATCACAACGGCCTCGACACGAACTACTGCGTCGAGAACGGCGGTTTCCGTGTGGCGTGCTTCCCCGCTGCCCAATAGCTCAAGGAATGCAAATGGCATCATTTGAACCGTCTGTCTTCCTTGTTCCACAGAATCATTATGTGGACAAAAGTGTTTCCCAAACGCCGATGCCAGCAGCACACTGCACGCGAACACTACGGCGTTCTGTTACGAAATAACGTAAGTCTTGTGAGAAGCCCCCTTTTCTGAACCCAGATTCAAGTCATCATGAAGAAGCTATTGTTTAATTTGACATGCGCCGTGTGTTTGGTTGCGGCATCAAACAGTGCATTTGCGAATACGTCATTTGCGGAGAGCGAGTCATTCCGCTTGGAGTTGCGTTCAGATGACGCTGGACGCACAGTGCAAGGCAAAGTGCGCATCGCGCCGTCATCAGAGAGTACATCTGTGCCGACGATTGATGGTGTTGCATTATCCGGCTGGAGTGCCGATGCGCCGTTATGGGACTCGACGACAGTTGCGGATGGATGGCATACATTCGCTCTTGATGGTCAAAGCGTGGATCTGCTGGTGTTCAATTATTCGATATATATGAGCGTTAATGGTAAGCAGGTTCTTGCCGAGCCCGGCAAAACTATCCAGCTAGATCCGCACGATTATATTCCGAATGGCAATACACTCACTGGGTGGAGCGTCCCATCGGAAATTACGGTATCATTCGACAGCACGACTGGCAAGATAGCTATCACTTTGCCGTCCAATGCGACACAGCCTGCTATCACGCTCGACAGTACTGCGTCTCCGCTGAATAATGCGCATATTAACTGGAGCATCCAGCTCAATAAGGGATGGAATCTCATCTCGACCGGATTGTATAAACTGGATGACGTCAGTCTGGAGAAGTTAAAGATGCTCAATCCGCAAGTGTATGCGAATGGACGCTATATGCAAATGAACGATTATCTGCCAGCACACGCATACTGGGTCCATTCCAATGAAGAGAAGACTCTAGAATTGAGCGGATTTATAACGAAATAAAACGGATTTCAACGGAAACGGAGGGAAACGGACGTTAACGGATTCCGTTAATCTCCGTTAATCTCCGTCAATCTCCGTTTCCGTTTTTAAACACAGCAACTATTCGTCCGAGGGAGCGGCATCCGAATGCGCCGATCGCTTTCAAGTGGAAGACGCGTTCGATGAAGCTTTTGCGCAATTCGATCGCATTGACGGGGCAGAATTCGTGGCAGCAGTAGCATCGGATGCAAGTGCGCTGATTGACTGCATCGCCGCGTGCGCGTAGCGGATCGATTGCGGCCGGCTTGATTGGGCAGCCATTGCGGCACTTGAGGCATTTGATGCATTTGCTGCGGTCGATGTATGGGCGTTCGGAGATTTGGCGGCGAAGCCATCGTAGCATCCATTGCGGCAATGGCAAAATCTTCATGATATTGGCCGGCACTTTGACCAATTTGAAGTCCGGGATGCGCAAGCATTCGGTTGTATCGCATCCGACGACTTCGATGTCATCGCGTTCTGCTGTGCCGTAATGGCCGCGTTTTGCGGCTTGAATGAGCGGATAAGTCTCGGGATCCAGGCCGATAATGCCGCATGCGGTGTAATCCAATGCGGTCAAATCAGCGGATGCGAGGACGAGGCCGATTTTGCGGGGTGTGCCACCATGCGGTCCGGGGCCTTCCATGCCGTATACTGCATCCATGAGCGCGAGACGCACTTTGGCGGTGCGATTGATGTCGATCATCAAATTGCATAATAAATCGCGGTCTTGCAGCCGGAAGTGGTATTCTGCTTTCTTGGTTCCCGGAATGAGCCCATATTGATTCTTCAATGCGCCGGAGTAGCCCATTTGTACATGCGTCTTGAGCTTCGGAAGAGTGATGAGCACATCGGTATCAAGCAGATGACGCGTGAGCTCCAAGCGCTTGCCAATCGCATTCTCTGGATTATCAAATGGCGTGACAGCATCGAAGACGGCAATTTCTGCGCCTTCGTCATGACAGATCTGTTCCAAGCCGCATGCGCGCATATTTTCTGCCGTCGTGCCGACGCCAGGACCGTCGCCGACACGTATAACTGATGCGTGTGCGCGCTTTGCTTCGCGTATCATCGCGCGCAGGATTTCCGGATGCGTCGTCACGGCTTCTTCAGGGCGCGCGGGCGCAAGCAGATTCACTTTGAGCAAAACACGGTCGCCGGGATGGACAAATGCCTCGATGCCGCCGAGCGGCGCCAATGCGGCGTGCACTGCATTGCATACGGCATCGCGGTCTTCATAGCTTTCCAAGTGAATGACAGAAACTCGGCTTTTGCTCATCGGCGGCTCTTCCCAAAATGCTCGACGCACTCCCATGCGACTTGTTCAGCGTCGTTGATTGCTTCATAAGAATCGGGCTGGCCGGCGGGGACATGCGTCAGCGCTTCGGCGATTGCGCATGGGATTTCATCGAATGCGAGTGAGTGCCGGCGGAAGCGCGCGCAAGCGGCGTCATTTGCGGCATTGAATACTGCGCCGGCCAATCCGCCCATCCGCAATGTCTGATGCGCTAATTCCAGTGCAGGGAAGCGTGTGGTATCCGGCGGCATGAAATAGAGATTCATTGCGTGCGAGAAATCCAGTGGCGTCATCATTGCCGGATATCGTTGCGGATATGTCATGCAATACTGAATCGGCAATTTCATATCGGTCGGGCCCAGCTGCGCCAATACCGCGCCGTCAGTAAATTCAACCATCGAATGAATGACTGCTTGGGGATGGATGACGACGCCGACTTTCTCTTCGGAGACGCCGTAGAGCCATGCCGCTTCGATGATTTCAAATGCCTTGTTCACGAGCGTCGCGCTGTCCAGCGTGATTTTCGGTCCCATATTCCATGCGGGATGATGCGATGCTTGTTCCGGCGTCACGCTATGCAAGTCGATTTCGGGATGCGCATGAAATGGCCCGCCACTGCATGTGAGCCACAGCTTGCGCACATCACGCGACGCATTGCCGGCGAGGCATTGAAAGAGCGCGCAGTGCTCGCTATCGACTGGCAGGATGCGCCCGCCATTGCGTCTAGCGGTCTCCATCACCCACTGTCCTGCGCCGACGAGCACTTCTTTCGTCGCCAACGCGACAGTTTTGCCGGCACGCAACGCAGTCATGACGCTACGCAATGCCGCGATGCCCTGAATTGCGCATACGACCATATCGACGCGACCCGATGCAATCAGCTCATTGACTGCGTCTTCAGACGCCAATGTGGAAACCGCGGGCGCATTTGCGCAGAAAAGCTCGCTAGCATTGCAATCCTGTGCCAAGCGTACTAATTCTTCGGCATGGCTACGGCATGTGATGCACTCGACTTTGAATAATTGCGGATGAGCTGCGGCAATTGCGACTGCGTTATGGCCGATGCTGCCAGTCGCGCCAAGAATTGCAATTCGCCGAGGAAAATTTGTGGAATCAGAAGAAGTACTCATTGAAAAGCCCCATCAGAGCTAGAAATATGATTATTGCGATGAATCCGCCCATGAGTTTGGGCATAACGCCGTAGTCGAGAGTATTCTGGCGCTGCGACCAGATGCGGCGCGGTCCTGCGGATGCGCTATGCCGCAATAATATCAGCAATTGCCGCTTCCTGCGCGCTTGTGACTCTTTTGACTCATTGGCTGACATGGATTAGTTATTATCAGGATACAGATACTTTCGCACTAGCAGTGTCGCGTGGAGCTGATGCTGGACATTGTCGATGCGGATGAATCCGGAGTCTTTAGCGGCGAGGACACCACCGAATGCGCGTTTCGCACAGCCTTTTTCGCTCCAATACTTTAGGAACGGGTTGTTGAGCGATGCGCTTGTGCCGACTTGCCATGTGAGCAATTTCGCCATGATATTCTCGATTGTCGCGCGGATGGTTTTGGCGTATTCCGTATGGCCAAATTGCGTTGCGATGCGCCATGCCGCGATCAGCCCTTCGACCGCATAGCCGGTATTGCCTTCGCGGTATTCGACGCGGTTGCTGTAGATTTGCCACCAAGTGAGTGCGAGCGTGCCGCGTGATGCGATTGAGACTAGCGGCGAGTCAGGATAGTCTTCGCAGAAGAGTGCGCTGGCCATTGCGCCCCATTGATAGAAGCCCTTTGCTTGCGCTTCATCGCCCTCCGGCGCCAATGCATCGACGGCATATTTTTTGATGAGGAGCGGCAATGCGAATTCGACGCGTTCCTTCAAGCCGGCCGGCGCTTGAATATTGGGATGCTTTCTGAAGTAGCGCAGTGCAGTGATGTATGCGAGCAATGACTCGCCATCGAAATATGGTGATGAATCCGCCATTGCGACACGCTCCGCTGCGCTCACTTCGTGGTCGTATACTTCGCACCATGAACCATCCGCCATTTCGATGGATTGGAGAAACTTGAGATTTTTGCAGAGTGCGTCGATATACGGCGCGCATTGCGCTTCGCTCATGTAGTCAGCTTGGCTCTCGAGAAAATCGGTGACCGCGAGGCAAAAGAGCGCGACCATCCCCGTCTTGATTTTGCGGTTGGACTGATATGTGACGACCATTTGAGTGCCGTCCTGTACAGGCCGCATCGCGCGAATGAAAAAGTCGAGGCCGAGGAGCAATTGCCTGCGCGTGTTTTCGGTGAAGCGCTCGCGGTTGAGGACAGCAAGCCCCCAGAGTGCGCCGGCTTGCCGCACGGCATTATCGTCGTCAATTTCGATATCATCGGTCAAATCGAGGCCATAGCGGAAATTTCCTTCGGTGAGCTGGTGATTCTGATAATAGATGCGCATGCCTTCGATTGATTCATCGAGTGCATCTGCGGTGATTGCAGGCATGGCATTGCGCTTGATCCAGCATTGCGGCTGCGCAAGCGTATCAAGTTGTCTTTCCCAGCTCTTCGCATCCTCAGCACCAAATAGTGACAGACCGAAGAAAAATATCAATAAAAATGCAGGGAATGACAGCTTGTTCATGATGCAGTTCATTTATTGCAGGGGCGGTGTCAGTTGGAGTGCGCGATAAGCATTCGCAATATCCAGCGCAATCTGCTTTTTTAACGCATCCGGTGAGTCAAAACGAATGCTCGGACGCAGAAACTGCACGGGCTCAACAGTGATATTGCGGTTATAGATAGCGCGATTGAAATCAAAGAGATGCACTTCGACAATTGGATGGCCGTCCGAACGGAATGTCGGTGCATTGCCGATATAGACGATGCCGGGCAGGGCGGATGCAATGCCATCGCAGTATGTACGCGCGGCATAGACGCCGTATGGCGGCAGCTGTTTTGCGTCATCAACTAGATTTGCGGTCGGGCATTGCAATGTTCCTTTTGCGATGCCGTTGCCTGCGCATACTTTGCCCGAGATTGCGTAGTGGTGGCCGAGAAGTGCTTGTGCTTCCGCTAATTTGCCTTCGGCGACTAGCGTGCGAATGCGCGTGCTGGAAATTGGCGCGCCGTCCGCAATGACTTCTGGAATTGCGACTAGGTCGATGCCGTGCGCGGATGCGAGATTTCGCAATAACGCAGTGTCGCCGCAGTTATTGTGTCCGAAATGCCAGTTGCTGCCGACACAGATGGTCTTGATTTTCACTTGCGGGCAGAAGATGTATTGCGCGAGAAATTCCTCCGGCGAGAGCGATGCCAGCGCTGTGTCGAATTTGACGCAGATTGCGGCGTCGATGCCGATCTGCTCAAGTAGCGCAAGCTTTTCGCTATCGGATGTGATGTGCTTGGGCGGGTTGCTCTTGCATAATACTTCGCGTGGCATTGGCGAGAAGAAGAGCGCGGCAGTGTGTGTATGGTGTTTCTGCGCCGCCGACTTTAGTGCGTCAAATACCGCTTGATGACCACGATGCATGCCATCGAATGTGCCGATGGCCAGGACGAATGCACCGCGTGATGCTAATTCAGATGGATGATTGACAGTCAGCATATTGTCAGCAAGTGCACAGATGTGCTTGCAACTGCTCTAAATCCCAGCTACGGATGACATCGATTGTGTATGCATCCGCGACATTGTGCGAGCCACTGGAGATGCGGCGTAACGCAGTCAGATGCGCACCGCACGCGGCTTTGTCACCAAAATCGCTCGCGAGTGTCCGGATGTATGTGCCTTTGGAACACTCGACCAAGAAATCAATCTCCGGCATACGCAGTGATGTCAAGTCAAAGCGTGTGATGTGGACTGGCCGGGGTGCGCGCTCAATTTCCTTGCCCTTGTGGGCTAATTTGTAGAGCGGCTTGCCATCGACTTTGATTGCCGAATGCATCGGCGGAATCTGCATGATGTCGCCGAGAAATGAATTTGCGATGGATTGCAGTTCGCCCTCGGCAAAAGATGGCACGTCATTGCGACTAGTGACATCGCCGGTCAAATCCTGGCTGTCAGTGCGCACGCCAAGCATCATCGTGCCGGTGTAGCACTTTTCTTTCGCCATGAGCGCATCCTGCAGTTTTGTCGCTTTGCCGAGCAGAATGACGAGCAGACCGGTCGCGAATGGGTCGAGTGTGCCGCAATGGCCGGTCTTGTCCAAGTTGAAATGGCGACGAATGCAATTGACGACATCGAAGCTAGTCCAATCAACCGGTTTGTCTACTAACAGTATGCCGTCGATTTTATTACGCGTATTCATTTAACAATTTCGAGTGTGAAGCGACCGAGTTTGCCGGCGCGGTAGTCCTTGAGGAATGCGTGTGCGGCATTAAGTGTCGCGGGTTTGCCGCCGGGCAGGAGCATTCCGCGGCGCATCGCGAGCTTTTCGAGTACTGCTATCGGCGTGTCAGGCAGCGGCGTGCCGATGTCGAGTGATGAAAATGCCTCGTTGGGATTAATCTCGCGCAGTTTTGCAATCAGAAATTCGCATGTCTCAACGGGGTCGGTCGCGTCATCGGAGATATTGCCGAGCGCAGTGAGGAGCAGCTCCTGCTGCTTATCGCGCAATTGCGGCCACAGCACGCCGGGCGTATCGAGCAGCTCCATTCCGCCTGCCAGCGGTACCCACTGGTTGTTGCGTGTGACGCCGGGCTTGGGACCCATAATCGCGATATTCTTCATCCGCATGCGGTTGATCAGCGTCGATTTGCCAATATTGGGGATGCCGACAATCATGAGGCGGACAGGACGCAACAGCGGTCGTGTTGCGCCACGCGCAGCGCGCGTTTTATTCACCAGCTCCTTCCAGCGCTCGGTGAGAATTGCGGGATTGCGCAAATGCGCTGCATCAATGAAATCGACTTCATCTGCTTCGCGCGCAAACCACTGCTTCCATGCGCGGTTCATCGTCGGATTGGCCAGATCGGCTTTGTTCGCGAGGACGATATGGGGCTTGCTGGAGAGTATCTGGACTAGCTTCGGGTTGCGGCTGGAAAGCGGTGCGCGCGCATCGACGATTTCGACGACGATGTCCACCAGCGGCAGCAGCTTCTGCATCGCTTTCTCGGCTTTGAGCATGTGCCCCGGAAACCATCCGGTTACTCTAGACTCGTGGTCGGGATTGTTATTCATGGCCAGTAGTTGTAGTGAAGATAGCGTGCATTTGTGCGGACAGAGACGACTTCTTGAAGCCGGCGACGCGGCAGTTTTCCAATCCGAAGAGTCTGTGCAATTCTTCAGAAGTCAAGACGCGCAGCAGCGGACAATGCACCGAGTGCGCAATTTCGTCAGCAGTATTGTCGGTCGCATCGGTGGTGACGATGACAAATTCGAGTTTCGATGCCATGCGCGCGAGTTTTTCGCGGCCGGTGACTGCCAGCCCCGCGCGGCGTGCAAATGGCGCAAGCTTCCCGATGCGCAAATTCTGATCGGTCGTAAGATCGCTCATCCCTTTATTTGACTGCACCAGTGATGAGGTATTTATCGACGGCATTAGCGGTGATGACGCCGTAGTTGGCAGCGCCAAGCCAGCCGGACATGATGATGCCGACCGAACCGGTATGGAAGAGTCCGGGGACTTGTTCGCAGAGGCCTTGCGAGTATTTGAGCCCTTCGAATTTTGTGCCGAATGTCGCGCCATTGCAGTGGCCGGTGTAGCGCTGGAATGTCAGCGGAGTCGCAGCGCAAGTGCAATCAATCATCGAACGGATATTGGGAATGTACTTCTCCAAGCAGTTGATGGCCTCTTCAGTCATCTTCTCCTTCTCCTGCTTGTATTGTTCCTTGCTCATTGCGGCCCAGTCCTGATAACGGGCATTCATGGATGCGACGACTGAATACTCGTTTGTGCCGGGGCGAATCTCCGGATAGTATACGGAGAATGTGCGGCTGGTGACTTTATGCGCGCATAATGCATCGGAATCGAATTCCGGATACTCGGATGTGAAGAGCAGGTCGCCGATATACGGCAGTTTTTCGCCTGGCTTGATGCCCAGATAGACTTGGCAGGATGATGTCGAAAGACGCACTTTGTCAAAGCCTTCGATGAATTCCGGCGAGAAGTGCTCGCGCCCAGTCCATTCGAGGACAGTTCGCGGCAACGACCCGTTGGAGACAACTGCACGGCAGCCAATGACTTTGCCGTCGAATTGAACGCCTTCGACTTTTCCTTTGTCGCTGACAACGATTGCGTCGGCACGCGTCCCCATTGCGATAGTGACGCCATTATGCGCGAGTTCATCAGTCATCATCTCGAGCATCTTGTCGGTTCCGCCTTCGAATGTATAGACGCCTTCGCTCATGAAATTGCCGAAGACGATTCCGTAGGAGATTGCCGGCTCATTGAGTGTCGATCCGTTGGCGTATGTGATCGGCTCCATTAGGAAGCGCCAGACATCGGTGCGGCCGGGGAAGAACTTGTCGAAGAATTCGCGTGTCGTCATCGACTGGTCGTCATAGTAATTCATTGCGGCGATGCCATCGAAGAATGCCGCAACAGTGCGTTCGTCAATGCCGAAATGTTCATGGAGCTTAGCGGCAAAATCACGCGTGTCGAATGTCGATTCAAGATGATATTGCGGATTGTCGAAGCGGATTGATTTTACTTGGATGACGCGGTTCGCGAATGCTTTCCCCCAGTATTTGCGGAGGCTTTTGCGCATTCCGACGGGGAAGCCGTGCAATGCGACATCGAAGATATGGCCTTTGCGTTTGAAGCATGTCGCCAAGCCGCCGAGCTGGATATGCTGTTCGGCAAGCAATACGCTATATCCAGCGCGTGCTAAGCGGTTTGCAGCAGTCAGGCCGCCGAGGCCGCCGCCAATGACAATGATGTCGTAGAAGTCTTTTAGCATAGGAATAATTTTTGTGTAGCGTACTAACGGCAGCTGTATGAGAAGGGGATTTCGCGGTCAGCCGCATTATTGTCCGAATTCAGGCATCGCCCGAGTTCGGCGGCTAATCCGCGTGGCTCACTTGCCGTGTTAAGGAATGTCTGGTAAGTGTCGAGAAATTCTCGGAAATTGATGAAGCGCAAATGCGTGCCCGGTCGAGTTATTTCCGGCCAAGTCGTGCGTAACTGCTGATGCATCTGGCGCAGGAGAGCTCGCGCCGCTGAACATGCGTTATTAAGCGACATTGCGAATTCGAGCTCAAACAGCACGGTCTGATCCGGCGGCAAAAGGCGCAGTAAATCGCAGTTGATGACCGCTATCGGGATAATGTCCGAGGCGGGCAGGATGCGCAGGACTTGAGACTCAATCAGCCGGCGCGTTTCCGTGTCGTATGACAATTGCCATGCGTCGGCTTTGATATAGCGTGTCTGGAGCTGTAATTGCGGCGGAAGCTGCGCGCAGTCAAGCAACTCCGGCTGAAATGTCATCAGCGGGCTGTATTGCGGCGCTTGACTGTCATTGGGACTCTGCCACGTAAATACGAGCGCGACATCGCGGAAGCCGGTGTCATTGAGCACAGTCTGCAAGCACCGCTCAATGTCGGTTGTCGAGAATTCGAGTCCTGCTTTCGAGCATGCGCGAATCCTGCGCTCCAATACCGCAATCAGATTTTCCGCAATCCAGTCTTCGGTAATGCCGCATGCCGCGAATGCAGCGCAGAGGCGTTGGCAGAGCCGCTTGGTATCAAGCGTCGTGAGCGCACCCGTCGCACTGTCACGGATGAAAAGATTTTCCGAATAGAGCAGAATCATGCGTCTGCGTTGGGAGAATCTTGCGGTTGAGCTTTGTCATCTTCGGATGACGGATGAGCCAAATTTTTGACTTCATGGACAAATGCGTCTGCGTCCTGGAAATGGCGATAGACTGACGCATAGCGGACGTATGCGACTTCATCGACTTTTTTGAGCGCATCCATCACCATCTGCCCAATCACTTGTGACGCAATTTCATCCTGCGGCATCAATGTCATGCGGATTGTGATGTCGCCGACAATGCCGTCAATCACTTCATTGCTGATATTGCGTTTCCAGCATGCCATGCGGATGCCGTCACGCAATTTGTCCGCAGAGAATTCTTCCCGGCGGCCATCGCGTTTGAGCACAGTTGTGATATTGACGGGAATGACAGTCTCGAGTGTGCTGAAGCGATAATTGCAATTGAGGCACTGCCGCCGCCGCCGAATCGTCAAACCGTCATTGACTAATCGCGAATCGACAACTTTGTCTTCAAGCGAATGGCATTTTGGACACATCATAAGCGTTAAACGAATTCAAAAAATGTTATTCTAGCGCATGGCTTAACCGCTGATAGCCAAGCGCGTCGAGAATCTGGCGCAAGTGATCGAGATATTCGGCGTTTGCTCTATCAAATTGCATGTCATTCGGGATTTTGGGTAGCGCATTTGCGAGCGTCTCGAGCGCGCGGCTGTAGTCGCCGCATCGGTAATAGACCCACGCCATGCTGTCGATAATTGCGGTGTTATCGGGTTCCTGCTTGAGCGCCATTTCGACAAGCTGCTTTGCGCGTTCTAGCTCGATGCCATTATCTGCCAGTGTGTAACCCAGCGCATTCTGAAGCATCGCGTTGTTGGGCATCAAGATTAATGCCTGTTTGAGTTTCTCGATGCCGAGCATGTCATCTCCCACTTCGATTGCGGCCATGCCGTAGGAAAAATAGTAGTTGGCGGATGCTTTGTCATCTTCCCATTTATAATCCTTCAATGACGCATAGATTTTGAGCGCTTCGTCGTATTCCTTCAGTGTGCTATGCAATTGTGCAATGATGAACAGGTCATTCTGCGTCGGCATCGGTATGCGTTTTGCGGCTGCCAGCGCATCACGGAAATTTCCACTATCGGAGAAGTATTCGACTGCGTTTTTGAGCAATTGCGGCGTCGGATTGTCAAGTACATCAAGCAATGCTTTGCAGAATTCCGCATTTACCGCAATTAGAGCAGCACTTGGTTTCCTCGCATGTTTTAGCTGTAACATCACAGTGTTGTGCAGACGCTCGAAATAATGCGAAAGCAGTCTTTTGCTTAATTCGGGATTGCTGATTTGCTTGAGTCTGTCGAGCTGCTTGAGCAACCCTTCGTTATCGCCGATGACAAGATTGCAGATAAATAACGATGAGAACGCGCGAACCCATTCCCTCGAGTTTTCTTCCCAGTCATTTGCATTGAGCAAGCGGACGCAATAACGCTGCAGCAAAAAGACATCGTCGAGTTCCGTGAGATCATCCATCAGCATGTCGATGCTGTCCCGCTCGTTGAAGAATGCGTCATCCGACAGCAATTTCTGTGCATAAGCACTTGCTTGCTTGGTGTCGCCGATTTTGATATAGTGATGCAATTGCAGCTGCTTGCTCATTTCGCTGTCGGACACTGCCGGATCCGCACTGACAGCCGCCATGAGGCTGTTCATTTTCTCACGCTTATTCGTCATCGAATAAGCTTTATAGAGTGTGAAATAATACGCATTGCGCTGAAAATCCGATTGCGGCTTAAATTGCTCAAGCAGTGTAATTACGCGCTCATAATCCCCCGAGTCGCAAAGCGTAATCGCATAATAGAATTTCAGAAGTCCTGAATCCGGATGGCTGGCGAGCAGCTCTTCCAGAAGCTCTCGCAACTCATCGGTGTTGTTTTGTGCGGCATACCACTGCATCAGCAGATTCAGCGGCGCTTCGGCATCCGGCATCGCATTGATCGATTGAAAAAGCAGTACGGGAATCTGGGTCTTATCCTCTGCGCTGACTTCGTCGGAAGATGCTTTGAAAAGATAATCGGCGCGCAAAAAGTCGCGATATGCTTTGTCTTCAACCGCTTCATCTGCAGTGGCCGCGATTGCTTGCCGTACACTCGGAAGCCGCGATGCATTACATTGACTATCTTCCGCATCAGCAGATAATGACGCGGAAAAGACAAGCAATATGATGAAGAGGAATATATTTTTCATCTCTACTAACCCTGAATCCGTGGAGTTGATTCTTTTGCGTGATAACTTTGTCATTTCTCAGTCAC
>CAVGNO010000050.1:0-2962 GCA_963630475.1 Blautia faecis
ATCCGCGACTTGCTCATCGGTGCAACGCCTAAAGATTACGACATCTCGACCAGCGCGACACCCGAGCAAGTCAAAAAAGTCTTCGGACACCGCAACTGCCATATTATCGGACGCCGCTTCCGCCTCGCGCATGTCTACGCCGACGGCAAACTCTACGAAGTCTCTACATTCCGCCGCCGCCCCAGCGTCGCCGAACGTAAAGGCAAATACGCTGACGACGGCATCATGATCTGGAATGACAACTGCTTCGGGACACTTCATGATGACGCCGGACGCCGCGATTTCACCGTCAATTCGCTCTACTTCGATGTCGTCGGAAAGCAGAATATCATCGATCTGCACGGCGGAGTAAGCGATATCCGCAACCGCATTGTGCGCGTTATCGGCGATCCTGCTGAACGCATGGACGAAGATCCCGTGCGGATGCTGCGCGCTCTCAAGCTCGTCGGCAAAGGCGAATTCACACTTGAGCACTCACTGGAAAATGTCATTCATCAGCATGCGGAAAAAATCAAACTCGCGTCATCAGCGCGGCTGTTCGAGGAGCTCCTCAAGATCCTGGCTCAACCCAATGCATACAACACACTCGATGTAATGCACCGCCACGGCTTCCTCAAGTATTATTGGCCGACAATGGATGAGTCGTGGGAAGAGCCGCTAGGGGAATTCACGCGCGATTTGCTCAAACTGCGCGGCCAAGCAATGGAGAGCGGCATATACTCCAATTCACGCGGCCTCGCGCTCGCCACTGTTACCATGCCATTTATGATGATAGCAATGAGTCCCGATGCGCCCAATGAGCTATGGCATCGCAGTATCCAATACTCTGACACTGCCAAACTGGTGCTTCGTGTCCTCTTCGAGGGCTTCAAACTGCCGCACCAGCTCGCCTACCGCATACTCATCATCCTCGAACTCGTTCCCAGATTATTCAGGCCCACAGTCACTCAACGCGTCCTGAATAATGTCGAATACCGCTACTCACGCGCACTCGCGCTGTTGCTTGCGCAGCACTTCGGCTGGGACGCCAGCGCAATTGAAAATTTGCCGGACGGATATACGACGCCTATTCCGAACTATGAAAACGACGACAGCAGCCAAAGCGCCGTATCTGAAGATGAGAGCCAGGATGAAGCCGTATTAGAACCGCTGAATCTGGATTCACAAGATAGCGAAAGTGCGTCTTCGCAGCATACGACGTATACCGATGACGGCAACACGATCACATTTGCGCCAAGTGCAAACGAACTCTCGGATGAGCGCCAACGCGCAAAACGCTTGCGTCGCCAACGCCGCCGCGCACACAAAAAAATCATGCGCGCTCTCGCGAATGATCCGACTTATCTTGATCACGTCGATTCAGATGCAAATATCGATAATGGGCAAGCTCTATCATGAATAACAAATTGCGCAACCTCGTTATTGCGGTAATCGTCTGCTTGTTCCACGTATGGCTCGGCCTCGTGCTCTTCTGGCGCCCATCCGCAAAGCCTGCCGCCAACACGTCGGAAGCTCCTCAAACCGCGCAGACAACAGCGCCCGACGCACCGGAGCCAGCCACGAGTAGCGCAGCAAATACTCTGCCATCATCATCGGACAATACGCAAGCGCAAGCATCGCAGCAATCATCGCAGCCTGCGCCGGGTCCGACGCCGATTCCGGCTGAGCGCCCCATGCGCCCTGCTCCGCAAGTGCCCGCCGCGTCAGCATTTCCGCCCTACCGCAATGGCTTTTACCGCATGGGCCTGCAGCCAATGAGCGACAAATTGCGCAAAAGCCTCGCAGACGTGCGCTCCGGCGTCGTCATCGATGTCGCAACTCGCACGATCCTCTGGGAGAAGAATTCTGCTGTCATCTACCCGATTGCATCGCTTACAAAATTATTGACTGCGCAGATGCTGATCGAAAAAATTGCCGCAACGCCTGATGTGACAATGCAGTCAGTTCATAAAATCACGCGTGATGAAGAGAAATATCTGCGGACAAAACGCATCACCGGCGTCTACTTGGATTCGCGCGATACATTGACGTTTTCCGAATATGTCAAATGCATGATTATCTCCAGCGCAAATGACTGCGCTGCAATGGCCGGCAAATATATCGGCAATGGTAGCATCGAAGACGGCGTTGCCGCAATGAATGCACGCGCAAAACAACTCGGCCTAAACGGCATGCTCTTCTATAATCCCAATGGGCTGCCCATCGACCGCAATGGCACGCGCATCGAAAATATGGGATCCGCACTGCATGTCGCATACTTAAGCGAACGATCGCTTGGTTTCCCCGAAATCATGAAATGGGCCGGCGTCGCATCCGATTGCATCCGCGAAAATACCAAACGCTTTGATTTGCACTCGACTAATAAGTTGCTGCGCGCACGCGTCCCCGGCGTCAATGGCCTCAAAACTGGCTATACCGCAACTGCAGGATACTGCATCTCCGTCACATGCACGCGCAATAACCGCACCGTCATCATCGTCCTCATGGGCGTTCCCGGCTCCGACACGGGAAAACACCGCGATGCAATGGCGAAATCTCTCCTCGAGTGGGTCTACGGCTAGAGCGCTCAATGCTGATATTTAAGCGTGAATTCGAAGGGGATTGAACGCACGTTGCTTTCCGCTTTCAACCCGACTTGCGAAAATGGCGGAAATGACGTATTGCGCAATGCATCGCATAGCCGCTCCGCTGCATTATTCATCGCAATATTATTCGAACGCCGTGCGATGCTACAAAATGCGACTCGACCATTGCGGTCGATATTGAATGTAATCACAACGTCATTCGGGAGCGTATCGAGCGCATTTGGCCCCAGCTGCGTCCAAAGCCGACTCAATGTCGGCGCAACACAACGCGCATTGTACGCTTGATAGTGCGCCATCTCACTTTGAGAGACGCCTGTGACGCCACTGGAATATCCACTCGTCTTGCCGAAACTGCTGGAAGAACTAGTGTTGTTCCT
>CAVGNO010000050.1:2972-12702 GCA_963630475.1 Blautia faecis
TGGCAGGCTGACCCTTCACCACCTTCGCATTGCGTATGCGCTCCTCCAAAGTCGGCTGCTTCGGTTTCGGCTTCGGCTTTTCTACCGGCTTCGGTTTCGGCTTGGGTTCTTCCTTCTTCGGCTTCTCAACCGCCTTCTCTTCCTGCTTCGGTGCCTCGACAACTATCGATTGCTCCGGCTCGGGATCTGGTTCGGGTTCAGGCTCCGTAACTGGCTCCGCAACTGGCTCGGGCTCCTGGGGCGATTCTGCCTCGGGCTCTGCAATCGGCTCCGGCTCTGCAATCGGCATACCGCCTTCCGGCTGCACTTCTATTATCTCGATCGGAATAAATTCTATCTCTTTTTCTTCCTTATTTGCGTTTTTGCGCGCTTGGAAAAGCAACACGCCAAAGACTGCTAAATGCAACACAACACTCAACGCGATACTAATTCCCCAATGCCGCCGGATAATATTTTGAGATGGCATTGTCTCTCGCATCGAATTTGCTTAAAGAGGAAGAAAAAAAACGGAATCGGAATCAATAACGAACGCGGCATACAAGCATCTCACCGCGTTATAGATAAATAGAATGGTGCGCGGAACAGGACTTGAACCTGCACGGGGTGTCCCATTGGAACCTAAATCCAACGCGTCTGCCATTTCGCCATCCGCGCGCAACGTCGCTTAATATATACCGCAACCACCAGAGTGATTAGCGCATGCCGAAATATATCAACAGAAAAAAGTAAATGAAGAACAGTACGCCAAAGAAGCCATACCAGAAAGACTTGCTCCGGACAAATTCCCAATGCGGGCGTTCGCGTTCCTCACGCAATGTCGCCAGCGCTTCCGCAAGACGCTCATCCTTCAGCATCAACTCCCGGTCGCTGGCATTCGGCTGCAATTGCGAATAGAGGCTGTAATCCGGTCCGCACTTCTGCTGCGTATCCGCCACTTCGCTCTCGCGTAATTTTTCGTCCGCATTATTATCGTCCATCATCCCATTCTCCCTGTTATTACTGCGGTGGACGTCCCAAATCAAATCTGCATGCGTGAAAAGCGTAGCACTGCTACTTCTTTTCTACCGCATCCGTCAGCATTTTTGTCAGACTTGCAGTCGCATCCGGATGCGCAAAAGTCTTCGCGTTGCGCCCCATCGCTTCCCACTGCTCCGGTGCATTCTGCCACTCATTTAGCAACGCAACAAATGCATCGGCAGTCGCATCACGCTGCAGAAAGAGCCGCGCCGCATGCGCATTTGCCAGCTCAAGCGCATTATAACACTGATGATTGTCGGCTGCGCTCGGCAATGGTATAATCACCATCGGCTTGCCAAACAACGCTAATTCGCAAATGCTCGATGCGCCCCCGCGGCATACAATTAAATCCGCTAGCTGATAGCACTTCTCAATTGACGGCTCGCTCTGACAAACCCACGCTGGAACCCCGCTCTTCGCAAACGACTGCTTAAGCTCGTCATTTTCCGCAGTGCCAGTCAAGACAATAAACTGCAATTTTTCCGCCAGATCGCCCAACTGCGCACTCGCCGCTAAAATCATCTGATTGATCGCGCGCGCGCCCTGGCTTCCGCCAAAGACTAACACCGTCTTGCGCGACTGCGATAAGCCGTATTCGCTCAGCAACGCATTGCGCTGCGCATCATCCAATCGCGTCTTCGCGGCATCCAATATCGCCTGCCGCAATGGCATGCCAGTCAAAACCGCCGGACGCCCCTTCAGCTGCGCTTTATTCGTCAATGGCAATGCAAGCGCAACCGCACGCGCATGCTTCACTATCCAGCGGTTCGCCTTCCCCATGATCGTATTGCCCTCATGGAGAATCATCGGCTTCCGCTTATACGGCCATGCAACTGACGGCGGAGCTGCAGCAAAACTGCCCATGCTCAACATCACATCGCAATCCAGCTCGCGTAGCACTCTTCCTGCTTGCCACCAACAGCACAGGAATTTCAATGCAAACAGCGGCAATCCCAGTTTCGACGCAGGGAACCGCACGGTCTCAATCACACGCGCTGAAAAGCCATTGGATTCGATAATACGCTTCTGATCTTCAGCGTGCTTCCCCGAGACTAGAAATACCGCTTCGCCACCGCCCTTGTCCGCAAAATAATCACAAAATTGACGCGCGACTGACAATGTCGGGTAAAAATGCCCGCCTGTCCCCCCACATGCAATAACCAGCTTTACCGCCATACCGAAAAAACGCCTTCCCTTACTTGCGCGTTACAGCGGAACCCCCAGACTCTTGCCCTCCCAGGATGCCGGCTTGTTGCTCGGCAATGTGCTGTCGGGATTGCTCTGCAACCCGACACAGCCGCTGACCATCAGCGTAACCATGGCCAGCAACAGGCCGAACAACAGGAATGCTCTAAAATTCGATTTCATCCGTAATCACTAAAAAAGCATTAACGACTTCGCAGCCAGCATCTCAATCACTACTGCCGCAAAAAGCACGACTGAACTCAAAAGCATCACGACATCAGCAAATTTCATGCCACCACTGCTTTTGGCAGGCAATTGCTTCGCTTTCTTCTCCTTCTTCGGCTTCGCAGAACTCAACTCCGGAGCAGCCGGAACCGCATCCGCAACAGGAGCCGCCGCCGCACCACCTACATTCACATCCTTCTTTTTCCCAAATGCCATGGCTGTCTACTCCTCCGCGTGATTACTTATTGACTTCGCTTTGCAATGCGTCGCTGGCAATCAGAATATTATCACCAACACTCAAATCCTTGACACTGCCCGAATCGACAACTGCAATCGAGTTGTAACGATTCGTGTCTACAATCCGGATGAAGCCTAAATGCTTCTCACCACGATGCACCGAGAATTTCACGCCTTTGATGACATCACTCTGGCTGACCGTGACGACAATGAAACCGTATGTCTCATCAATACCCAGAATCTTGCCCGCCAGCTCCTTGTCAATCTCGCTGTAGCTGGTCTTCGCCGGAGCAGAAGCGCTCGCATAACGCAAGCCCAGACCCTGCTTGTAGAAGTCCTCAATGACCTCGTTCGTCTCGTTGATCTCCTTCTGCATCTTCTCCAATTGAGCCAGCTGCTTCGCAATCAACTCGTCACGCTGACGCAAATCCGCACGCAACTTGTTGATTTTCGATAGCTCAGTGCGCGCTTTCGTCAAATTGCGGCGGACATTGTCTGACAGCTTGTCCGGGTTATTTGCATCCGCACCGCTGATCTGCTCAAATTTCACACCATCCACGCGCGCTGCACTCAACGTGCTGTAGACACTCTTCAGCGTGCCCTCATAACGCGATTTAACATTGCGCAAATCCGCAAATTGACGCGCAGCCGCTTCAAATGCTTTGATGTCCTGCGCAGAAATATCGCCATTGGCAGTCATCACACCGCTGTATTGCTCTCTGACATTCAGCTGGCGCAAGAACGCATTGAGCTTGTTCTTGACTTGCTGATCATGCTTGACCATATTCCGTGCATAAGTCGTCACGCCATCCGCACCATTTTCATATTTGGTCAGATCGGCGAGATTCTCTGCATTCGGGCGCATATTGGCCGGCACACCCAGCGCATTGCTCACATTCACCAAGTATTTGATGAGATCCGCGCGCTGCTCAATCACTTGCTTCGCTAAATCATCGACGGAATTGACCGCAGATGCATAGCTGTTGGAAGAAGAGCTCAAATCCAACTTCTTGCATGCCTCCCAGCCCAATGTGCCGGATTCCTTGCTCTTGCCGGACGCCGGCGTAAATGTCGCTTTGGACGCTTCGCCACTGCCCGAATCCAATGTGCTTGCAGTCTCTGACAACCCCTTGGCCAATATCTTGGCACGCTCAGTCGCCTTCTTGCCCGTGATCATCAAAAAGACACTGAATACTACGGCAGCAATCGCCAATACAAAAATGACAGGCGCGCATATCTTACCTGTTTTGCCCATTAGACCTAACTCCTTGCGAACGGTTAAAATGCCATGCAGAATGCAGAATTTTCTGTAATTGTATTCAAGTTAGCTGATTATCGGCTAATTTCAAGCTGTGACACAAAATATTTTTTCGTTTACGCAGGAGATGCCAAATTAAGATTATAGTAACTCCCAACGCAATTAATTTCCGTTGTTTGGTATTTCTGAACCCAGTAAAATTCGTGGAAGTCATTCTACTATGAAAAAATTACTCGCATTCCTCTGTGTGTGCTTGGCTACACTCGCATTCGCAAAATCAGATGCTTCGCCAAAGTATATCTTCCTCTTTATCGGTGACGGCATGTCTACGCCGCAGCGAATGGTCGCAAACGAATATGCACGCGCAACCGGCCATGGCGACTTGACACTCAATGCACTGCCAAACCAAGGCACAACACGCACTTGCTCGGCAAACTCCATCGTCACCGACAGCGCAGCCGCAGCTACTGCAATTGCATGCGGCGAAAAGACTAACAACGGCCGCATCGGCATGGATGCCGCCGGCACAACCAAACTCGAAAGCGTCGCAGAAGTCGCGCGCGACTGCGGCCGCAAAGTCGGAATCATCACATCTGTCACAATCAACCATGCGACGCCGGCCGGCTTCTACGGTCACCAGCAAAGCCGCGGCCAGACCTATCTGCTCGGCCTAGACCTCATCGCATCCAACTTCGATTACTTTGGCGGCGGCGGCCTCGAGGGAATCCACACTGCTGAGACAAAAGCGCCATTCTATCAAGGCGACCTCTATGAACTGGCGGCAAAAGCCGGCTACACTGTCACTTCGACACGCGCACAGCTGGATGCGCTCAAGCCCGGATGCGGCAAAGTCTTCGCGCGCGGCGCAAATCACTCCCTGCCCTATTTCCTCGATATGACGGATGACAACATGAAACTCGCGGATTTCGTCACCAAAGGCATCGAGTTGCTCGAAGACGCGCCGAAGGGCTTCTTCATGATGGTCGAAGGCGGCAGCATCGACTGGTGCGGCCATGCCAACGACGCCGCGACCAACCTCAGCGAAGTGCTGCAGCTGGATCTCGCAGTCCGCGAAGCAATGAAATTTGCCGAACGCCATCCCGACGAAACACTCATCATCGTCACCGGCGACCATGAAACCGGCGGCATGACCATGGGTTTTGCCGGCACCGGCTACGCAATGTATGTCGATCGCCTCGCACATCAGAAGTGCTCGACCGGCGCATTTGCCGGCATCCTGAAAAATGCGCGCAAAGCAAAGCCCGATTTCAGCTTCGATGACGCAAAAGCACTGATCAATAAATACTTCGGCTTTGAATTCACTGGCGACAGCGTCATGAAATTGAATGACGGCGAAATCAAACAGCTCCAGGATGCGTTCAACTCCGGTAATAATGGCGATGTCGCCAATGCATGCCGCCGCATCATCAGCAATAAAGCCGGTATCGGCTGGACTAGCGGCGCGCATACCGCACTGCCTGTGCTGACAACCAGCGTCGGACCATGCTCCAATGAATTCACCGGCTTCTACGAAAACACCGAGATTTCCCGCCGGCTCAAAGCAATTCTCAAACGATAACAGCAACACGCAGGTTCCTCTGCGCAATCTATAGCTCCATATCTCCTATACCAACATGATCCTCAACGATTTAGGACTGCGCGGACAAAGCATTCTGCGCTTGGCGGACTTGACCGACGAACAAATGATCGGGCTCGTCAAATTGGCCGAACAGCTCAAAGCCCATAAGCGCACGCTGGAAAATCTCAATCAGCCGCTGCTGCGCGGACGCAATATCTGCCTCATCTTCGAGAAAGGCTCGACTCGTACTCACAGCGCAACTGTCGTCGCAGTGAATGACGAAGGCGGTTCCGCCGAATACATGAATTCCCATGACTTGCATTTCGGCAAAAAGGAGTCGATTAAGGACAGCGCGCGCGTCCTCGGCCGTATGTTCGATGGCATCATGTTTCGCGGATTCGCACAGAAAACCGTCGAGGATCTCGCAAAATATAGCGGCATCCCCGTCTGGAATGGCCTCACCGATGACTGGCATCCCTCACAGATCCTCGCCGATTTCCAGACAATCCACGAGCACTTCGGACGCCTCAAGGGACTCACTGTCGCATTTATCGGTGACGGCCGCAACAATGTCGCCAACTCCATGATGGTCGGTTGCGCAAAAGCCGGCATCAACTTCATCGATGTCTGCCCGCCGGAATTGTCGCCCTCCCAATCCGTGCTTGATCTGGCAAGCGAAGCCGCAAAACGCAATGGCAGCTGGATACATGTCGAACACGACCCCGTCAAAGGCGTCAAAGGCGCAAATGTCCTCTACACTGACGTGTGGGTTTCGATGGGCGAAGAAGCGCTCTTCAATGAACGCGTCAAGCTGCTCAAGCCATATCAAGTCAATATGGAGATGGTGCGCAACACCGGCTTCGACTCCCCCAAGGATGTCATCTTCCTCCACTGCCTCCCCGCATTCCACAACAACGAAACCGAAGTCTCCCGCGAATGCGGCGCACTGGAAGTCAGCGACGAACTCTTCGAATCCGAGTTCTCAAAAGTCTTCGATGAAGCCGAAAACCGCATGCACACCATCAAAGCAATGATGGTCGCAACACTGATGCGATAAAACGCGCGGCTTCCAACGGCGCGTCAAATCCCCGCACGCATCCCCCCCAGCCATAACATATATACATTATGCTCCAACGTAAAATGCTACAATCCATCAGCTGGGAGGAATTCAGTTCGCTTCCGCTGACTGAACGCGCGCCATATTTTGTCCAATCCAGCGGCCGGCCATATCACTGCATCATGTCGCAGCAATTTGACCGCGAAGCGCTGGATCGGCTTTGCGATTTGGCGACACGCATCCGCCGCATTGGCAAAAGCAAAACCGGCATGGATTTCCTGTCGCTACTGCTCAAGCACAAGCGCGCGATGCTCTATTTTACTCAGCCGAGCACACGTACATTCCTGTCATTCTATTCGGCATGCCAGCTGCTGGGCATCCGCCCCGCAGAAGTGCGCGATCCCAGCATTTCCAGCGAAATCAAAGGCGAAAGCAAAGAAGACACTATCCGCACATTCAGCTCATTCTTCGACTTGATCATCATGCGCACGCCAGATCAGGGGTTTGCGGAAAATATGTCGTGGGTGTTGAGCAATACCGAACGCCCCATTCCAATTATCAATGCCGGCAGCGGCAAAGACCAGCACCCCACTCAAGCACTGCTGGACATCTATACATTGGCGCGCTCATTCGAACGCCGTGGTGGAATCGACAACAAAACTGTCGTCTTCTGCGGCGATCTCGCACGCGGCCGCACAGTGCGCTCCTTGAGCGGACTGCTCCAGCAATACCGCAATGTCAAGCAGATCTTCGCTGCGCCTGAGCAACTGCAAATCGGCACCGATATCCTCAAGAGCCTCGATGCCGCTGGCGTGAAATACGAAGTGACGACTGATTTCAAATCCGTCATCCCCGCCGCAGATGCCATCTACATGACGCGTCTGCAAGATGAATGGGACAGCAAGCCCGGCGAAAGCAGCCGCGGCTATAATCCCGAAGACTACTACTTCACTGGCGAAGACCTCAAGATTCTCTCGCCCAACGCAGTGATTATGCATCCGCTGCCACGCCGCAAGGAAATCTCCACGGATTGCGATAACGACTCGCGCGCAGTCTATTGGCGGCAAATGCGCAATGGCATGTGGATCCGCGCAGCACTCATCGCGACCATCTTCTGCCGCGACCAGGAAATCACCCAATACTATATGCTGAATAATCGCTAGCCACACTACATCCTGAATCCGTGGAGTTGATTCTTTTGCGTGATAACTTCGTCATTTCTCAGTCACGTACTCCCGGTACGCTCCTTCGAAATTCCTCGTTCTGACGCAAAATTCTCTAACTCCACGGAATCAGGCATATGAAAGCACTGCTCATCACCGGACCACAACGCGCTTGCGGTTCACTCACACTCTCCGGCAATAAAAATGCCGCGCTGCCAATGATTGCAGCGGCAATGCTGACAGACGACACCGTTGTACTGCATAATGTCCCCGACATACTCGATGTCCGGAATATGCTCGCAATTGTCGCTGAAATGGGTGGGCAGTGCGATTTCGACAATGGCACACTCACAATCTGCGCAGGCAAATGCACTTCGACCGAGCCCAGCGCAAAACTCTGCAAAGCCGTGCGCACATCTGTGCTGTTCGGCGGACCACTCGCAGTGCGGCATCGCGCATGCCTCATCCACTCCCCCGGGGGCGACGTAATCGGGCGCCGCAGACTTGATACGCATTTCTACGGTCTGCGCAAGCTCGGTCTCACTGTCACGCCAGTGCCGGGCGGTTGCCAATTTGAGCGCAGCGGCAGCCTGACGGGGACAGAACTCTTCCTCGACGAAGCATCAGTCACCGCAACTGAACATATTCTGACTGTCGCGGTCTTTGCACAAGGCCGCACAATCATCCGCAATGCTGCATGCGAACCGCATGTCAGCCAGCTAGCACAGCTGCTCAATGCAATGGGCGCACGCATCAGCGGTATCGAGACAAATATCCTCACGATCGACGGCGTCGAAACGCTCCACGGCGCGGAGTTCACAATCGGCGCGGACCATGTCAGCGCAGCAAGCTTCCTCGCACTGGCCGCTGCAACCGGCGGCGAAGTCGAACTCCTCGGCAATATCATGCCACACGACTACTGGATGACACGCCGCGTATTTGCACGCTTCGGCGCATCCTTCACTGTCGAACCAGGACGCCTCTATCTGAACCAGAATCAGCCCATGCGCGTCGATAATGACGCCGATGGCGTGATGCCGACCATCTCCGACGGACCGTGGCCGCAATTTCCTTCCGACATGATGAGCTGTCTTATCGCGATGGCAACACAATGCCAAGGCGCAATGCTTTTCTTCGAAAAGATGTTCGAGAGCCGCATCTATTTCGTCGATCGCTTGATTGCAATGGGCGCAAACGCAGTCATCTGCGACCCGCACCGCGCAGTCATCTCCGGCCCGTCACCATTGCATGCCGCAGAACTTATCTCGCCCGATATCCGCGCCGGCATGGCGCTGATTATCGCGGCTTGCTGCGCACGCGGCACATCGCTTATCCGCAATGCCGATATGGTCTACCGCGGATACGAAAATCTGCCGGGAAATCTGCGTACACTCGGCATCGCAGTCGAAGAACAAACTATGTAATTCTAATATCGCTATGAGGACAATTCGTTTTTACGACTGCACATTGCGAGACGGCGCACAAGGGCCCGGAATCAATTTTTCGCTGATGGACAAAGTCCGCCTCGCAGAAGCGCTCGACACATTCGGCGTCGATTATATCGAAGGCGGCTGGCCAGGCTCCAATCCCAAAGACACCGGATTCTTTCAGCATATCGCCGCGCATCCGCTGACGCATGCCAGACTCGTCGCATTCGGCGCGACTTGCCGCGCAGGCTGCGCACCACAGGATGACCCGCAGCTGCAATCACTTGTCGCATCGCAATGCCCGACAATCGCTATCTTCGGCAAAAGCTGGCTCCTGCATGTCAAAGAGGTGCTGAAAACGACGCCGGAAGAAAATCTGCGCATGATTGCACAGAGCGTGAAATTCCTCCATGATGCACACCGCGAAGTCTTTTTCGATGCCGAGCACTTCTTTGACGCGTATAACGATGACGCCGCATACGCAATGCAAGTCATCACCGCTGCCGCCAATGCCGGCGCATCGGCCATCGTGCTATGCGACACCAAGGGCGCGACGCTGCCATACGATATCAACCGCATCAC
>CAVGNO010000051.1:0-1860 GCA_963630475.1 Blautia faecis
TATTAATCGTATCCAGAATTGTATCCATTGTAGTCAAGTTGGGCGCTACGGGTGATATCATCATCCTATCTGACTGTGGGAAGACCTCCGACCAGATAGGATGAATGCGCTACAGGTTGTCGGCGTTTGCGCTAGATGATGCGAAGATGCCGCAGAAGAGCACGGTGGCAAAAATGGATGTCAGGAGTTTTTTCATCTGAAGTCAGTAGAGGAAGAGTGATTGTGGAAAATGCAAAGAAAAAGAAATCTGCATCCTGAATCCGTGGAGTTAAATGTGTAAAAATTGATTAAAATGACATGATAATTCTCTGTTTAGTATTATATTATGTTTTATTCACTAACAAAGTAAAAATACTAACCCAGGAGGTTATCATGTCATCGATCAAATTTAGCACATCTTCTGAAAACATTTCATCCAACGGTGGATTTTCTTTCGTTTACGCCCTTCTGAACTCGATTCCTGCGATGAAGCATTGGGATAGCCAGTTTCCAAGTTATTGCAATGCTAAATTTTCGCAGGGGGCACTTGTTCGCAGTTTCATTGCTATGCTAGCAGCCGGATGCTGTAACTTTGTTGATATCGAGAAACTTGAAGACGATGCATTGTTTAAGTTGATTGTCGGAGACGCAATTCCTTCGCAAGAATCGCTTCGTCAACGTCTGGACAGTCTGGCAACCAAAGAGTATAATGGGATCATTGATGATGCCGTTGCATTTCTTCTTCGGAAGGCCCCTCTAGGCGAAATTCAGGTTGCAGGGATGAATTTGATTCCAGTTGACATTGACGTTTCTGTTCTGAATGACACCTCTTCACACAAAGAGGGAGTTGCAATGTCATACCACAAAGTCAATGGATACGCTCCGATTTTCTGCTATGTAGGGACGCAAGGATACATGGTTGCCAATGAGTTACGTCCTGGCAATCAGCATAGTGAGAATGGTGCAGTCGAGTTTCTTGAACGCTGCGTCAAAATCATGCTCAAAGCCGGATATAGCGCCAGCCAGTTGTTGCTACGCGTAGATTCAGGTCATGATTCCTCTGATTTCATCCGTAAAGCGGAAGAACTCGGCTTGCGTTACATCATTAAGCGAAATCAACGCAGGGAGTGTGAAATGCAGTTGATTGATAGCATCCGTAGCTATGAAGATCTGAATGCGTTCGTCCAGGAAAGATGATCTATCGTGGATTCAGAAGCGACAAGAAGCCTGCTGAATATCCCTCCTTTCGTGGCTTTATGGCGATAGAAGCAACTGTTCGTACTATCCTTGCCAATGGACAATACCTGTTAGGCGCAGGAGAGATCGATTTGTCCAGTTATTGGACAAACATGTCATGCTCTGTTATGGAATGCGTGCAACTCTATCACGATCATGCTACTAGCGAGCAGTTCCACAGCGAATTTAAGAGCGACATGGGAATTGAGTTGTTGCCGAGTGGCAAAATGGCAACAAATGCGTTGATACTTGGCCTTGCAAGTATTGCATTTAACATTCTACGTTTCATAGGAGATGCTGGACTTACAACACCAGAAAAAGAAGACGACCCAAAGCGTATGCGTCTACGCAATGTGCTACTCTTTTTCATAAAAATTGGTTGCAAAGTGGTAAATCATGCTAACACGTTGTGGCTCAAAGTCAGTCGTGACTTTGCATACTTCGATTCGCTTCGCAGAATAGAAGCGTGCTGCTGATTAACGCATTCAGTAGCCACACACGCAACCCTCATACATCCAAATCCACTGAAAATTCTCACTTCGCGGGAGGATTACGCCCCGATTTGCCCAAATTACCCCTAAAAACAAGGAAATGCCATCATGAAAACCTGAAAAATCATCAAAATTTGTATACTCTGCCGTTTTC
>CAVGNO010000051.1:1870-12696 GCA_963630475.1 Blautia faecis
CAGGTCTGCATACTTACTACCGGTTTATTGCTAAATCTTACATGGCAGAATGCAGAAAAATATCAGGAATGCAGGACAATATATTGTAACATTTTTTTTGCAAGTGGTTACGCGGATAGAAAAAAGATAACGGAGGATAACGGAGGGAAGCGTCATCCTTGAATGAAAAATCAATGTAAATTATGTGTGTTTCCGGAAGAACGGTATGTGAACAGAATTTTGACGGTCTGCAAATATGTCTGAAAAGAACGAAATCAAATTTGAGGATGCTCTGAATCGTTTGGAGCAGATAGTGAGCAAGCTTGAGAGTGGTCAGATGCCGTTAGAGGAGAGCATGGCGGCATTTGAGGAAGGCATGAAGCTCAAGAAGCTTTGCGAGGACAAATTAGGCGCAGCCGAAAAGAAGATCGAGAAGCTGGTGAAGAATGCAGACGGATCGCACGAATGGAGTGACGTCACTGCGTCGATGCAGCAGCAACCACAATAACAACAAATCAAGAACGACGAATATGAAGAAATTTTTGACTATTTTGGCATTAGGCGCATTTGTGAGCGCTACTGGGTTGTATGCGCAGGAAGCTGGTGCGGATGCACCGCGGCATGAGCAACTGCGCAACGAGCAGCATCAGCCGCTGAAGTCGGTCAAACCCGCTAAGCCTGCTAAGCCTGCTCAGCCGAAGCAGGAAGATAAGAATCGCAATACGTTTGCCGAACGTGTGTGCACGCATGCCAATCAGCTTCATGAAATGTACGATTTCAACAAGGATGGCGTGATTGACGCAACAGAGCACAAGAAGATGGATGAGGACTTCGAGATTGCGAAGCGTTTGCAGCCGTATCTGCGCACCAAACCGATCATTGATGCGGTAGACAAAGATCGCGATTTGCGCATTAGCGACAGCGAAGCGAATGCGATTCGTCAAGCTGGGCGTCAGCAGATGCGCACACGCAAAGCGCAACCGCCGCAGCAGCCAAAGCCAGCTGCGCCTGCACCTGCGCCGGCTAAGCCGTAGGCGAGAGCAGATATCATGCATTGTTCGGATGGGAAGACGCGGTGTCGGTGGGTGAATCCGCGAAATTTGCGGTATATCGCATATCACGACAGCGAGTGGGGGATTCCGCTACATGACGACCATCGGCTTGTCGGCTCAATAACGATTTACGCGTATTTGCAAGCAGTCGGCGTAATCTATTCGCATGACGCGGAGTGCTTCTTGTCGCATGATGCGCGCTAATTGTAATCCTATTTTGTTTTTGCGAGCTCTTCTAGTATTTGCGTCGTGATTTCGCATTCTCTGCGTGCGATTTCCGCATTCTTGGTGTCGTAGAGGATTGCGGCGGGGAGTGTCTCAAGCTTGAAGAGTTTTTTGATTTCGTCGCCATTCACAGTAGTAAGCATTGTGACATGGCACACGTCCTTGAGGCTCTTTTGTGCAGCGGCGATTTCGGCTTCGAGGTCTTGTCCGGGTTTGGGGATGACGACAATCATCGGCAAGCTGGACAACTCGGGGTTGGTCAAGCGGATTTCCTGCGAGACATTAGGGCGTTCAAGCTGATTGAGCTGTTTCGCGTTGTCGTAGCGGTGCATGAGCCATGCCATTGCGAGTGCGACGATGACATAGACGAAGATGCGCGGTGAGAGCAGACGTTTACGCACGCCGGTTGGATTGAGGTCGAATTTCATATTTTCGGATTTACTGTATTTTGAAGATTTCGGTGAGTGCGGCTTGTAGTGCATTCGCGCGATGGCTGAAGTGGTTTTTCACTTCCGCAGGAAGGACGCCGAATGATTGGTCATAGCCTTCGGGGATGAAGACGGGGTCGTATCCGAAGCCGCCATTGCCGGAGGGCGCTTCGGCAATTCTGCCGCGTACTTCGCCTTCTGCAGTGCCCAGGACAGTGCCGTCGGGGAGCGCGACTGCGATGACGCAGACGAATCGTGCGCGGCGGTCGGTGATGCCCTGCATATTCTTCAGCAATTTTGCGACATTTCGGCCGTCATTACCGCCTTCGCATGCATAGCGTGCGGAGTAGATTCCGGGTGCGCCATTCAGCGCGACGACTTCGAGGCCGGAGTCATCTGCCAGGACGGGCGCATTGAGCGCTTTTGCGCCTGCGAGTGCTTTCTTGAGCGCATTTTCGCGAAAAGTCGTGCCGTCTTCGACGACATCCGGCATGCCGCCTGCTTCATCTGCGCCGACGACTTCGATGCCATGCGCGCCTAGGATTTGGCTGATTTCGATGATTTTATGAGCGTTGGATGTAGCGGCGATAATTTTCATTGCGGCTTGATTCTTCTAGCATGGACTTGTAAGATAGCGATTTCGGCAGGCGTGACGCCGTCGATTCGAGCGGCTTGCCCCAGGCTTTCCGGCTGGCGTTTGCTCAATTTCTGGCGCGCTTCCGTTGAAATGCCCTTGAGGTTATAATCGAAATCCGGCGGCAGTCTCCACTCTTCGAGCTTTTGTAATTTTGCGATTTGCGCGCTTTGCTGTCCGATATATCCGGCGTATCGCGCATCGATTGTGAGTTCTTCGAGCACGCGCGGTGCAAGCGGCGGCAATTCCGGATGCGTGGTGTAATTGAAGTCGGGGCGCTGCAGCAGCTCCAGGACGCTATGGCCGTCGAGTCTGGTTTTGCTCAACAGTTGCTGTGCGGAAGCGATGTCCGCTTCGAGTGCATCGACTTTTGCGACTGCTTCTGCGGTGGCCAGGCCGTATTGATAGCCGATGCGTGTGAGGCGTCGGTCGGCATTGTCCTGCCGCAGTTGCAAGCGGTATTCAGCGCGTGATGTGAAAAGGCGATAGGGCTCGACGATGTCCTTTGTGCACAAGTCATCGATGAGCACGCCCAGATATGCTTGGTCGCGGCGCAATTTCAGCGGAGAGCCGAGCTTGCCTGCGCGGCGCGCTGCGTTGATGCCGGCGCCGAGGCCTTGGCCTGCCGCTTCTTCATAGCCGGATGTGCCGTTGATTTGTCCCGCAAGGAACAGCGTTGGATAGCGGCGCACTGCCAATGAAGCATCGATTTGGCTCGGGAAGACGAAGTCGTATTCGATGGCATACGCGTAGCGCGAGATGAATGCGCGGTCGAAGCCGGGCAGTGTGCGTACCATCTGCCACTGCACATCGACAGGCATGCTGGTGGACATGCCGTTGAGGTAATATTCGTCAGTGCAATCGCCTTCGGGTTCGACGAAGATATGGTGGCACGTGCGTTCGCTGAAGCGCACGATTTTGTCCTCAAAAGATGGGCAGTACCGCGCGCCGATGCCTTTGATGACGCCGGAGTACATAGCGGAGCGCGTGAGGTTGTCGCGCACGACTTGTGCAGTCGCTTCAGTGGAGTGGGTCAGATAGCATGAGCGCGGCGCAATTTGCAGTTTGCCGAAGAATGGCAGTGACTCATCAGGCGTGCCGAAGCTGAAGCCGTGGCGGTCGTGGTTGCCGCTTTGCTCTTGCAACTGGGAAAAATCGATTGTCTTGCCGAGGATGCGCACGGGCGTGCCGGTCTTGAGTCGCCCGACTTCGAGGCCGAGCGTGTCGCGCAGTGACGCAGTCAGATGCGACGCGGGTGCATCGCCGGCGCGTCCGCCCGGGAGCTGTTGCAGTCCGTAGTGCAATACTGCGCTCAAGAATGTCCCGGTGGCGAGGACGACGCATGACGCATACCAGGTTTCGCCGAATGCGGTGACGACGCCATCGACTTGGCGTTGAGCATCCAAGTGCAGCGCGACGACTTCGCATTGCATGATATGCAGATTAGGCGTGCGTTCCAGCACGAGCTTCATGCGGCGCTGATAGAGCTCCTTGTCGCATTGTGCGCGCGGCGAATATGCGGCTGCGCCCATTGACTCATTGAGCATCCGGAATTGAATCGCCGTCGCATCGCTGTTTTTTCCCATTTCGCCACCGAGCGCATCGATTTCGCGGACGAGCTGTCCTTTTGCGACGCCGCCGATGCATGGATTGCACGACATTTGTGCGATATGGTCGTTATTGATGGTCAGCAATAGAGTCGATGCGCCGATACGGGCGGCAGCCAGCGCTGCTTCACAGCCGGCATGACCGCCGCCGACTACTATCACGTCATACTTGTCCATAGAATCAAAACTTAAAAGAGGTCGATATTATCGAGGTGCCAGCGGTAGTTCTCGAGGAGGCTGGCTTTAGAGAGCATTCCGACGAAGCGCCCGTTATTGAGGACGGGGAGGAATTCGGTGTGTGTGCGGTCGAATTCGGCAGTGGCTTCGCCGACGGTATCGTTTGCATCGAGCGCACGTGGCGGCGGCGCCATGAAGTCATCGACAATCAGGACGTCATACAGGCTACTATTGAGGATGTACGGCCTGATGTTTTTCTCGCTCACCATGCCGATGAGTGTGCCTTTGTCGTCGAGTACGGGGAAGACTTGCTGTGGGCTGCGCATCAGCATCTCGAGGAGGCTGCGGAATTTGTCTTTTGCGCTCAATGCGTAGTAGTTGTGGTCGGCAAGTTCGCCGACGGGCGTGCTGTCCAGTTCGCCGATTGCGTCATCGCCGTAGATCTGCGCTGCTGCGGTCGCGTTGGATTCAGCGGCAGCCGCGAAGTAGATGTTATTGCGCGTCAAGCCTTTGCTGACAAAAGTCGAGATGGCGACGACGATCATCAGGGGGACAAAGAGCTGGTAGCCGCCGAGCAATTCCGCGATGAGGAACAGTCCGGTCAGTGGTGCGTGCATGACGCCGGCGAGGACGCCTGCCATGCCGGCGGTGATGCAATTGACGAGTGGGAAGCCGCCGATGCCGGATTGCGCGATGATGAGGTGCAATGCGTAGCCGAGGAAGCCGCCGGTGACTAGCGATGGACCGAAGAGTCCGCCGTCACCGCCTGCGCGCAATGAGAGCATGGAGACAAGTGGCTTGAGCAGCGCGGCGAGCAAAGCTGCGAAGATTGGCATGATGACTGCGCATTCGTTGCGTGGTAGCAGTCCGGTTGGAATGCGGTCGGCACGACCGCAGAGGAAGTCGGTGACGAAATTATAGCCTTGTCCGCCGAGGACGGGCAGTGCGAAGAAGAATGCGTAGAGGAGGATGCATCCGATCAATCCGCACAGCCAGCGGTTTTTGAAGCGCGCTGTGAGCCGCGTGAGGATGCAGTTGGTGCGGATGATTCCCCAGGAGAAGACTCCGCAGATGATTCCGACGAGGATATAGAGCCAGATATTTCCCAATTCCCACGCATAAGTCCCGCTCAGGAAGTCGTTGTTTGCGCGCAGGACTTGGCTGATGATTGCGCCGGATGCAGCGGAGAGCAGCAGCGGGATGAAGAGGACGCTGCTGACGCGCGGCAGGAGCACTTCGCATGCGAACAGCGTGCCGCCAAGCGGTGCGTCGAAGACTGCGGCGATGCCGGCTGCGCCGCCGGCAGCCAGGAGCAGCGAGATGGTTTCACGTGAGACGCCGAACCATCGGCCGAGATTGACGCCGATGGCTGCGCCGGTCAGCGCGCTAGGCGCTTCCATACCCGCGGAGATGCCGCTGCCGACCGAGACGCCTGCGGTGATAATGTGGCTGAATGTATGATAGGGCGGCAGCCCGCGGCCGGGATGACGCGCTTCAAGAATTGCAGGCCAGAGGCTGCATCCGTATGACGCGTGATGAAAAAACAACTCGCTGACGATGATGCAGAAGAAGATGCCGATGGATGGCAATGCCGGCGCGAGCAACTCCGGATAGGGGCTGTTGGCAAGCAGTGTGCGGAAGCATGAATGCACAAAACCGGCGAGGTTGTGCATATAGACAGCGGCTAAGCCGGAGAGGACGCCGACGATGAGGCACAACGCGAGCACTAGTGCGCGGCGTGCGCCCAAGCGGCGTGCCGGCGTGCTCCAAGCAATGCGGTTGATGAGTGTGGCTAGGTGCATTTATTTGCGCGTCAAGCGTTTGATTCCAGCGGTCGCCAAATAGAGGAGTCCTGCCAGCTCGACGACGGTTGCGCCGGGCGAGAGCATGATGCCGCCAGGCAGTGCGTCATAGCTGAACGCAATGCCGCCGATTGTGCATGCGAAGCAGAAGAGCATCGCTAGCAACATGATTTTGAAGATGCGGCGCGCGCAATTGGCTGCGGCTGCGACAGGCAGAATCAGCAGTGCGACGCAGAGGATGATTCCAACCAGTTGTGCGAGAATCACGACAGTCAGTGCGATGAGCAGTTGCAACGCGAGCTGGATGCGTGCAGGCGAGATGCCGCGCAGCTGCAGCAGCTCGCTATTGAAGGAGAGTGCGATAAAGCGGTGATGGAAGACCCATGCGCTGATGAGCACAACAACGTCCAGTGCGATCATCATCCACAGATCCTCGGGGGAAATTATCAGGATGCTTCCGAAGAGGTAGCTGTTGAGATCTGGCGGATAGCCCGGCAGTGCGGTGATGAACGAAATACCGAGTGCCATGCCGAGTGCCCAGACTGCCGAGAGGACGGTGTCGGTGCGCATCTTCCATTTCGTCGTGCACAGTGAAATCGCAATTGCTGCCAGCAATGCCGCAAGCAATCCGCCAAGCCATGGTGATGGCCATTGCGTATGACAGAGCTGGCTGAAAAGCAATGCCGCGCCAATGCCGCCCAATAGCGAGTGGCTGACTGCACCGACAGTGTAGCTCTCGCGGCGCAAGACGACATAGCAACCGACGATGCCGCATGCGATTGCCGCCAGAAAAGACGCGGCTAATGCGCGTAGTATCAGCGGACTGCCGGATAAGATGTCTTGAATGAGTGTGGACACGAAATCAAGTCCTTATGATGCGGAGCGCCATGACGGCGGCGCCGAAGCCATTGTCGATATTGACGACTGCCATGCCTTCGGCACAAGAGTTGAGCATTGAGAGCAACGGCGCGATGCCACCGAAGCTTGCGCCATAGCCGACGGATGTCGGTACGGCAATGACGGGCGTGCGCACTAAACCGGTGAGGACGCTACCAAGCGCGCCTTCCATGCCGGCGACGGTGATGACGACATCCGCTTGACGGATAGCATCGATTTTGCTCATCAAGCGGTGAAGGCCGGCGACGCCGACATCGTAGAAGCGCATTGCAGTCGCGCCGAAGAATTCGATTGTGCATGCGGCTTCTTCGGCAACCGGAATGTCAGCAGTGCCGCCAGTACAGACCGCGATTGTGCCGGCGATGTGAGGAGCTGTGCCCCACGTGGAGCGCAATGTGCGCGATGTCGGGTCATACGTGACGGGGACGCTTTGGCTTTGCACGAATTCGGCTTGTTCCGGCGTGCATTTAGTCGCTAGGACGCGCTGCCCTGCGCGTTCAAATTCACGCATGATGCTTGCGAGTTGATCGCAAGTCTTCCCCGGTGCAAAGACTGTCTCGCTGATGCCGGTGCGCTCATTGCGGCTCATGTCCAATTTGGCAAAGCCCAAATCCTTGAAGCTGTCTGAAGACATAGTCTCTAAAAAAAGTGAGCTAGAGGGTTTCGAAGAATGTCAGCTGGCGTGTATTTTCTTCCGCGTCGCGTTTATTCTTTTTGCGGGGCGGAGCGCTTTCGGCCAGTTTTGGCATCTTCACCGGTTGCTGCTGTGTATTCGCGTTATCGGCGTCAGCAGTCGTGATATTTTCTTCGTACTCGTTGTTTTCGAGATTGTTGAGCACTTCGCCTGCGCGTTCGATGACGCATTTGGGCAGGCCGGCGAGCCGTGCGACATGGATGCCGTAGGATTTATCGGCGGCGCCCGCAACAATTTTGCGCAGGAACATGATGCTCTCGCCTTGCTCACGCACGAGGACATTGAAGTTTTTGACGCCTGGTTTGGTGACCGGCAGCGCGGTCAGCTCGTGGTAGTGCGTCGCAAAGAGCGTGCGTGCTTTAGCGCTCGGCGTGTCATGCAGATACTCGGCAATCGCCCATGCGAGCGACAAGCCATCGAATGTCGATGTGCCGCGCCCGATTTCGTCCAGGATAATCAAGCTGTCGGGTGTCGCATGGTTGAGGATATTGGCGGTCTCGACCATCTCGACCATGAATGTGGATTGGCCGCGTGAGAGGTCATCAGCAGCGCCGACGCGTGTGAAAATCCGGTCCGCGATGCCGATTACGGCGTGTGATGCGGGGATGAACGAGCCCATTTGCGCCATCACGACAAGCAGTGCGACTTGGCGGATATAAGTCGATTTACCCGCCATATTTGGCCCGGTGATGAGCGCGATCTGTTGATTCGTCGTATTGAGGAAGCAGTCGTTGGGGACGAATGCGGTGTCAGTGAGGTGCGCATCGAGCACGGGGTGACGACCATCGCGGATATCGAGGATGCGTTCTTCGGAGATAGCCGGTCTGCGGTAGTTGTATTTCGTTGCGACTTGCGCAAGCGATGCAATGCAATCGACTGTCGCAAGCGCGCGTGCAGTCTGCTGGATTGCCGCGGTGCGCTTGACGACTTCCTCGCGCATTTGCTGGAAAAGCTCGTATTCGAGCGCTTTGCTCTTTTCGTCTGCGCCCAGCACTTTGTCTTCGATTTCCTTCAACTCCGGCGTGATAAAGCGCTCGCCATTGGCTATCGTCTGCTTGCGCATATATTCCTTCGGCACGAGGTCGAGGAAGGACTTGGTGACTTCGATGAAGTATCCGAAGACTTTATTGAAGCGGACGCGCAGTGATTTGATGCCGGTGCGCTCCTGCTCCTTGAGCTGATAGTTCGCTATCCATTCCTTGCCTTCGGTGGACGCGCGCACGAGCAGATCCAGTTCTGCGTTGTAACCGCGCTTGAACATCCCACCGTCATGGATGGCGACCGGCGGCTCATCGACAATTGCAGCTTCGATGAGCGCGGTAAGATCCGGCATCTCATTGAGCTGCGAGCTTTGCGCGCGCAACATTTCCGAATTGCATCTGTTTAGCAATGCTTTGAGGCCTGGCACTTCTTCGATGCCTCTGCGCAATACGAGCAGATCGCGCGCAGATGCGGATGAGCCGACCGAGAGACGGGTGAGTGTGCGCTCCAGATCGCGTACGGCAGCCAGGCGTGTGCGCAGCTCTTCCAGCGTGAGCTGCTGCTCGTATAGCTCCTGCACTGCATCAAGACGCGCTTCAATTGCGGTTTTGCTACGCAATGGCCGGAGCATCCATTCGCGCAGTAACCGCGCGCCCATCGGCGTGATTGTCTCGTCCATTACGGCGAGCAGTGTATTGCCTTTGCCGTCAGCAAAAATTGGATCGACTAGCTCGAGATTGCGCTGGCTGATGCGGTCGAGAATCAGACAATCGCCGGGCTGATAGGAGGACAGCGCGGTCAAGTGCGCTGCGTCATGGCGCAAGTTGTTCTGCGCATAGAAGAGAATTGCGCCGGCAGCGCCGATTGCGCTGGTCATACCGCGGCACCCGAAGCCGTCTAGGGACGCGACTTTGAAATGCCTTTGGAGATCTTCGCGTGCGCACTGGACATCGAAGCGCCAGTCGTCTACACCCGTCCAGATCATATTGCGCGGAAAATCCGCGGGGAAGCCATTTTTGCGCCAGCTGTTGAGCAGCCCCTCGGGTACGATGCACTCGGCAGGGCGTAGGCGGTTGAATTCCATTTCGACATCGCCGGCTGAATTGAGTTCTGTCACTTTGAATTCGCCGGTGGTCAAATCGAGAAATGCGATGCCATAGCGATCCTTGACGATATAAAGTGCGGCAAGGTAGTTGCTTTTGCCGGATTCAAGCATCGTCTCTTCCATCAACGTGCCGGGAGTGACGACTTCCGTGATGTCGCGCTTGACAAGACCCTTCGCTAGCTTGGGATCTTCCAGCTGATCCGCCAACGCAACTTTGTAGCCGCCTGCCAATATCTTCGGCAAGTATTGCCGCACCGCGCGATATGGTATGCCGCACAGCGGCGCGCCGGCACGCGTGGTCAATACGACATCCATTAACGGCGCTGCAATCCGCGCGTCCTCAAAGAACATCTCGTAGAAATCCCCCATACGGAACATCAACAGCGTGTCATCCGGCAAAGTATGCTTTACTTGCATGTATTGACGCATGCCCGGCGACAGTTCGCCATTTGGAGAAGAATTTCTAGCAGTGGACATTCAAAAAAACTCAAATTAATAGTAGTTTTACGGATTCTGGCAAATATAATTCTCCTGCATAAGACTGACGCTTACCCCGCGCATTGTCGCATCGTGCTGGCAAAGGATTGGCTTTGGCGGAAAATTTCGCAAAAAATGCGAAAATAAATTGTATTACGGTTTGCAAATAGTCCAAAGGAGATTATTTTAAGCAACGCGCCGCAAAACTGCTCCTGAGAAACGGCGGCGTAATGCCGCGATGTCGAAGCAAGGGGCAGGACAAAATAAGCCCACATAGCTCAGTTGGTAGAGCGCATCCTTGGTAAGGATGAGGTCTTCGGTTCAAGTCCGAATGCGGGCTCCATTACTTTACTCAAGAATGGCATGGAGGGCGCATACCCACCATGCTTTTTCTTACTTGAGTTTTGATAACACTTTCTATTGTAAAGAAAATAAGCAACCGAAGTCCGGCAGCGCCGGCGCTTCAAACAACCCTAAACGAGGTAACTAAACATGGCAAAGGAAACCTTTAATCGCAGTAAGCCGCACTGCAATATTGGTACTATCGGTCATATTGACCATGGTAAGACCACGCTGACTGCTGCTATCACCATGGTTCAGGCTGCCATCTTCGGCGGCGAACTCCGCAAGTACGATCAGATCGACAACGCCCCGGAGGAAAAGGCACGCGGTATCACTATCAACACCGCACACGTCGAGTACGAGAGCGAGAAGCGCCACTACGCACACGTCGACTGCCCGGGCCACGCTGACTATATCAAGAACATG
>CAVGNO010000052.1:0-1657 GCA_963630475.1 Blautia faecis
TGATCGCTGTCGACATCGTTATGCCACGTTTTCGAGGAATAAATCAGCTTGTTTTTTCAATGCTGAATCGGTTCTGACGCTAAAACTTACAGTCGTTGTTGCCATAATGCACCTCCTGATGTTGTGCATTTAATGTAATGCATTTGCAGCACAACGTCGGGCAAAAGCAACCAAAAAAGATGCAATGTAATCAACTGTACGGATTCAGGGTCTACGCAGTTCCGCGTGCGGAGCAGATGGTTTCGTATGCGGCATTGATTTCCTGAGTTTTGCGCGTCGCGTAATCCTTGAAATCCTGGGAGAGGTCGCTATTATTGAGGCGGTCGGGGTGATATTTCTTGACGAGTGTACGCCAAGCGTGTTTTATTTCGCTGTCGGTTGCGTCGGGTGAGACGCCGAGGCATTTATAGCTCTCGGCCAATTCATCGGCTTTCACATGCGTTTCATTATTATTTTCAGCGCGCTGTTCGGCGAAGAATTGATTGACAGTTCCGCGGACTTGGAGGATGCGTTCTGCGGCATAAAGCATCTCCATTTCGCGTTTACTGACTTCGCCATCGGCAAGTGCCAAAACGCAGAAAATCTGAATTGCTTGGATATTCAGCTGCAATCCCGTGCCATGGCGGTCGCAAAATTGCGCAAAATCGGCGACCAGCTCCTCGAATGACCGTGTTGTGTCACGTCCGATGCGGAATTGCTCCTGAAAATAGATGCGCTGGTTGCGCGGCAGGTGCCATTGTTGCATGACACCGCTGACAAAATGTATTTCGTCTTCGGAGACATGTCCGTCGGCTTTGGCGAGCTTCCCCATGCACCGGAAGAGCAGGCGTTTGATTTCGTATGACGTCTCTTCGGTTTGCCGCGATGCGTATGAATTCGCAGTATTTCCTTTGCTGCTGCGCGTATAGCCCATGTCCTCTTCGCCGCCATCGCAGAGTTTGTCACCGACGATATTACCGATAATTCCGCCGATAAACCAATGTCCACCTAATACAGAACCGATTATTCCGCCGATGATTGTTCCCCAAAGTCCCATGTCAATGCTTGTCCTACAAAGAAATATGAATTTATGTCATGCGCACGATTGCGTAACGCGTCATACTATAAATGACTTATGCGTGCAATTGCATTTGCATGTCGTTAATTTCCGCTAAATGACGATAGCCGTTGATGCGGATTGCGGAAATCATGGGAGATTGCAATCGTAATTTCCTACTTCGCGGCACTAATCATACATTCTTTTTAGCGGTATCGCGTGCGATTGCGTAATATGCGTCTTCGCGCGGGCAGCCGGTTGCCGCAATAATAGTCTCTGCGGCCTCCTTTACCGAGTCATTTTCGATAATCTCCGCCAACTTCTCAATAGCTTCCTGGCTTGGCGGGCGATAATCTGGCTGCGGATTTTTGTGTTGCTCACTCATTTGTTTGTATTAACATCCTGGCGAAGAGTTCTCTCCGCCAGGATGTGTTTTGTAATTACGGAGTCTCGACGCCGTGGGTGGCGTTGGCATTTTCGACTGCGTAGTCGCCGCGGTGGCGGTTTACTAGCTCGCCATAGCGCTTCGATTTATTCCAGTTCTGGATTTTGCTGAAGTATCCGACGACGCGTGTGAGGCCGAAGACGTCGTTGGAACCGCACTGCACGCAACTCTCATGC
>CAVGNO010000052.1:1667-4499 GCA_963630475.1 Blautia faecis
ATTCAGGGGAGATGGTCACTTGTGCTGCTTGCGTGCGCTCGAATGTCATTTGGATGAGCTGGCTGATTGCGCCGGCCGATGGCTTTTCTTCGCCGACGAATGCGTGAATCATTGCGCCGGATTCGATGAGCGAATGGAAGATAGCTTGCTTGCGGATACGCTCGACTAGCGAGACAGGCGCTTCGGCGGTCAAGTGGATGGAGTTGGTGTAGTATGCCACATCTTCGCTGTCGCCCTTGAAGCAAGTGAGCGCTTCGGGGCGATAGTAGAGCAGGTCGGCTTTGGCCAGACGGCGCGCAGCGCTTTCGGCCGGGGATTCCTCGAGCGTAAACTTGAGATTCAGCTTTTCGGTGTATTCCTTGACCTTCAGATACATGTGCGTTGTGAGGCGCAATGCCAAGTCGTATGCTTCGTCGGAGTCGTGCATTTCCTGGCCAGTCATAAATTTAATCATGTCGTTCATGCCGAGCATGCCGATGATGTATGTGACTTTGTCTAGCTCGATATATGGGCGGCCATCGCATGCGATTTTACCGACTTGCCAGAGAGGACGGCCGGGTTCAGACATCATCAGCGCGATCATCTTGCGCTTCTGCATGTGAGCTTGAATCACCAATTCCATCATCTTGTCAATCTCGGCGACAACGCCGTCGTAATCCTTATGGCCGGCGCGTGATGCGCGAAATGCGCATTGCGGCAGGTTGATCGTGACATTCTGGAAGCCGCAGAAGCGCAAGCATTCCGGATGGCGCAGCATGCGGTTGTCGCTGATTGTCGTGCGCAGACGGCAGCATGCGGAGAGTGTGACTTCATCGCGGTCGAAGATGAAGTATGTTGAGCCGTTATGGCTGGCCAGTTCGCATGCTTGCTGGAAGATCTTGTATTGCTCTGGATCCTCGAATGTCTCTTTGGAGACGTGGAAGTCGCATTTGGGGAATTCGAAGATACGGCCATTGCGATCGCCCTCGCTCCAGACTTGCAGTAATGCAGATGTGAAGCGGCGCGCTTCGGTGATATATTCGCCGTAGCAGACGATGTGTTCACCGCGCTGCTTGAGATCTTCCTCAACTGCGCTGTCCAAGTAGAGGCCATTCTTGGCGTTGTAGAGTTCATGGAGAACGATGCGATCGCTGCCATCCGCTTCACGGACAAAGAGATCCATCAATTTATTGCCATTGGCGTCGGTGTCGTCCCGCAAGCGTTCGATCAGCGTCTTGATTTCGCCTTTTGCGTCTTTGAGCATGTATTTGCCGCCGGGGCCGACAGCCGGGACGGTCTTCATGTAATTCGGAACGCCAGTGTGGATATTGAAATCGAGGAACAGCGTCTGACCACCGCGCGAGAATGCATTCTGCGAACCATTGAAGATCAGCTCCTGCGCAATCTGCTTAATTTGCGCGTCATTCATGCCGACCAGATATGGCGCATAGAAGATATTGATGTATGCGATGCCGAGTGCGCCTGCATAGTTGGCTTGCATGGACGCCAAGTATGTATTCAGGTGGCCGGTGAGGACGCTTGCGCTGCGTGCCGGGTTGGACTCGGTGCTCAAGTTGGAGAGGCCGCACAGACCGTACTTCTTGATGTACTCGATTGAGTGGCTGGAGCAGTACACACGATGCGGATAGCCCAAGTCGTGAATGTGGATTGCGCCAGTATCGTGCGCGGCCTTCACTTCGGGTGAGAAGATCGCATCCAAGCCCCATTGCTTCAAAACCAGCTCGGCGATGGAGAGATTGACGGCTTCTGGGTTGTTGTTTACGATATTGCTGTTCTCATTCGATTTTGAGCTCATCAAGCTCTCAACGAATTCGCGCGGTACTGCGTAAATCGACAAGTCGCGCAGACGCCCCGCATAGCCGTGATCCTGCAGGACATTATTCACCATCTCGCGAATCAACAGCGAATTGACCGTCTTGATATTGCTTGCGATGATCTGATTCTCGACTTCCTTCGCGATTGCTAATGCGTCCGGCGCCGCCATGCCCAGCTTTTCAACTAGCTTATTGACAATTTTATTGCGATCCCATGCGGAGAGCGCTGAATCGCCCATGGATTGCACTAACAGCAAGCTCTGGTCGGTGATATCACCACGCTTGCCATTCTTACCGCTGTCTGCATCGCGCACATAGATTGCGGCACGCGCTTTCTCACGCGCTTTGCGGTAACGCTTGTAAGCCGCGACAGTCGCAGGCAACTTATGCTCGGAAAGTATGATTTCAACCAAGTCCTGGACATCCTCAATTGCCGGGATGCGGTCGCCGGTCTGCGCATCCGGTTGCACATAGTATTCGCACAGCGGGTTGTCCAATTGAGTGAGCACATCGCGCGCAATATCCGTTGCCATCTCCTCGGTGAAATCATGCCCCTCGGCGTTGCTGGCGGCTTTACCCGCCTTGTAGACCGCTAATGCGATCTTGTCAATCGCAAAAGGAACAATCACGCCGTCACGCTTACGGAATTTGACAAAAGGATTGTAATCAACTGCGCATACCATACTTTTCTCTATTGCACTCCAGAAAGTTGCTTGGTTTGAGGAAAATTCTTATGCCTGATTGTCGGCAACGCTTACACTATATATTGTAATCAATCTTTTTCCAGTCACAAAATGTTGTATAATTTTTCATCTTCCGCCCCCGCGCTGTCGCAACATATTTGCAATCAGAAGATAACTGGATTTCCTGATGATCAAAAATATTTTTTACACACCCGCATTTCTACAAAATATTGTGCTTTTTGATATGCCTTGACACAATTTGTTGTGGACGAGATAACACAAAAAAGCCTTCCAAGACGCATTATTGCATCTTGGAAGGCGGACACAAGATATTG
>CAVGNO010000052.1:4509-11453 GCA_963630475.1 Blautia faecis
ATATTGTGTGGGGCGCTTATATGTTTTCAGATTCTTCGGCCGTCTTCTCTGTTTCCAGCGGAGTTGCTTCAGCGTCGGGATTCGCGCTCAATTTACCGCTCGGCGGCATTGCACTGATCTTGACATTGATTTCTTCGATTTGCTGTGCGATGCCGAGTTTATTTTTCACTTCCGTGAGGATGTCATTACGGAGGCTATTGCGCAGATAGATGACATCGGCGCCGGGGACGACAGTGAGATAGAGATCGACGATGACTTTGTCGCTGTGTTTATAAAATGCGACGCACTTGAGTTTTACGCCGGAGAGTGTGTCAATCGTGCCTTGGAGGAAATCGCGGAATGCGTTGCGCATGATGATGAAATCGCCGCCATTTTCCTTCACTTGGATGCGGTCGCAACGCCGGTGAAGTGCGTGCAATCCTTTAATCACCAAGTAGAGGACTACCAGGATAATTGCCGCGAAGGCCATTCCGAGCAGAAATTCACGGTTCGTCAGATAATTTCCGGCATTTTTGATGCAATCTACAAATTTCTGCATATCCATCTCTCCTGTGACAAATCAACCATAGCGCAAAACCGCACGAAACTAATTTTGCGCTACGGATATTGAATTTTAGCACATCGCACGAATGCGCATCTGCGCATTACAGCATCTTGTCAGCTTCTTCGGCCGCGCTGTCAGTGCTTGCGAGCTCATTGCTGTCAGCATCGACAGTATTTGCTTCGGGTGCAACCAAGTCCTTGACTGCGACATTGATTTTGCCGATCTTTGCGCCAATATAGACTTCGACTTGCTCGCGGACGACATCCTGGATTTTCTTGACGACATCGGGGATGATAGCGCCGAAGTAGACGAGGATTGCCACGCTCACATAGACTTTGCCATCTTTGAATTCGATAGCCATGCTACCGTCGTATGCGCGTGAGGAGAAGATGTTGAGCAGGTCAGAAGCGCCTTTAGGAGCGAAGCGCGCGACGCCTTCGACTTCGAGGACATTTTTGGAGATGATGCGTGCAACGACATTCTGGGTGATGCTACCGATGCTGCCATCTCCAGCGTTTTCGGTGATGATCAGAGTATTTTGTTTGCTGGGCTTTTCTTCGACGGCTTCTACTGCCTCTTCGTTGATTTTTTCTTCTTGAGCCATGTTCTTTTCCTCCATAGTTAAAAAAGCTAACGTCATCCCGCGTTACTGCAGGAATTGTATCGGCCTCACCAGAAGTGTGACGTGGATAATATACTACATTTTCAGTGTACGCAGGTGCGTGCACTAGGTTGATTTGCTTGAAAATTGCTCACGATTCCGCATTTTCGCGAGGCCATTGCTGATTCAGCGCCAGCGCAGCGTTGGTGTATCGCGAATCGGTGGTGACTTCCTGTGCTAGCCATTCGGGTTGTTTGAAGGGAAAATCGGGCGAGGGTACTTCGAGTTCGGCGTTGCAGTGTCCTTCGAGAGCACCGTGGTATTCATCAATTTCCCACGTCAAGCCGGTTTCTTCTGCAGGGACGAAGTATCGTGTTTTGGCAATCGTGCGGCTTGCGCAGAATTCCTTGAGCATTGCGCGTGCGTCATCCAGCGGAATCTGGTAGTTGAATTCGGATCGCGCGATGCCGTTGGCTTTGCCTTTGATGGTGAGAAATGCATTGCCGTCAGTGATGCGCACGCGGATTGAGCTATCGCCACCGCTTACGAAATATCCCTGGAGTATTTCGCTTTGTTTGATGGCAAGCGGCTTCCAGAGTGCCGCACTGTCTGGCTTCAGCAGAAATTTATGTTCGATTTCAAGCATTTGTGATTATTGTACCACTGATTTCGTGGAGTTAGAGAGTTTTGCGTCAGAACGAGGAATTTCGAAGGAGCGTACCGGGAGTACGTGACTGAGAAATGACGAAGTTATCACGCAAAAGAATCAACTCCACGGATTCAGGGGGTTACCAGTGGAATGTGAGTCGCACACCACCCCAGAGGAGTGCGGGATGGTGATATGGCGCGTCTTCCGCGATGCGGCGTGTCGGGCGTTCGGGGACAAACGCGAAGGAGAGTTCGGGCGCCAGTGTCCAATTTTGAGCGAAATCCCATTCGATACCGGTTTTGCAAACTGCGGAATAGAATCCGTGTTCATCTCGCTGATGATCAGTGAGTAGCTGCATTTGCTTTGTATCGCCCCAGTAGAGAATGCCTGCAAGATTATAGCGCAGTGTTCCGCGCTGATTGAGGATGCGGTCATAGCGCAAGTGGAGATGTGCATTGACTGCATGGCGGTCGTAGTCATAATCGAATTGCAATCCGGAGCTCAAGTTTGATGTCTCGCTTTGATACATCTGTCCGAGGAAAAATCCGAGTGAGATTTCGCCATGGTTTTCGCCAGAGTGTCCGGGCTGGACATTATGACACCAGCTCAAATCGACAGTGAGCAATCCGAAGTCACCGGCGTCAGCAAAATCTGCGGCTGCGCCAGCATAAAACCATGCTTCCTGGAATTTCCATTCGCGACCGACGGTGTCGGTAAAATCATAGATGCCGCGGAAGCCTGCGTATCCGACGCTTTCGTGGAATTCGGCTTGGATGATTCCGACTGGTTTGTCATTTCGGCACCATCCATTGCGCATATATCGCGAGCTCCATTCTGTCGAAAGCGAAAAGTCCGGCGAGAATTCCGGTGGCACTGGCGGTGCAACGGTGGGCTGTGGATCGGTGTGCTTTGGTGCGGTTGTGGTGGGATTGATGCGTTGTTTTTCTTCTTCCATCATGCGTTGATATTGCGGCACGACGGAGAGTGGAATGCGCATCTGGGCTGGCGCAGTCTGCTGTTGAAATTTAGCGCGAGTCTGTGCGGATTGCGCACAAAGAAACGCGGCGCTGAAAAGCAATATGATGAGCGGAAGAGACTTATGCATAGTTCGCAGAGCTAATGCTTGAGGAATTGCTGCGGTGTGATGACAAGATGCGGATGGGCATTGAGGTAATTTCTCATTGCATCACGCGTAAGGATGCCGGTATTGTGCATCGCGGATTCCGGGCGCGCGAGGATGCTTTCGAGGACAGGGTAGCGCCCGCTGCCCGCAGCAGTAAACGAGTTGAGTGCAAGCAGATAGCGGTGTTCGGGAGAAACGGGCGCTGCGCCATTGATGCGCTTGATATGTGCATTGCCGGCGGCGTCAATTTCGGCGTCGGCATTATATAATCCGCAGTATGTATAGACTTTGCGCTTGCTCCATTGTTCGGTGATGATCGCTTCCAGTTCAGATGCGGTCACGCGGCACGTCACGATTGTATTGTCGTATGGCACGACATCGAAGATCATCTTGCCGGTGACTGGCACATTAGCAGGCAGAGTGCTGCGGGAGAGTGCGCCATGTAAGACGACATCCGCGTGGCATTCGGCTTGCATCGCAGCGCAAAACAGCTGGCTCATCGCGTTGTTTTCGCCGGGGCGTCCTGATGCATCGATAGTCTGTCCTGTTGCTGGTGCGATGACTGACTGTTCGAATTGTGCAGCGCGCGCAAAATCCTCGGCGAGCGCTTGCCGCAATGCCGCACTCTCTGCGATTTGTGCGTCGGTATAGATCAATTTTGACGTGATAGCTTTTACGCGATGCGCGTTTGTATCGCATTCCAAGTCGGCGATTGCGACTGCTTCGCCGTGTGGCGGCGGTTGCACATACCACGTGTGTGCGCCGATGCGCTGTCCGGGAAATGGCCGGTGTGTGTGCGCGCCCAGGATTAAGTCGATTTCGGGAAATTCTTGCGAGATAGCCATGACTTCATTGACGCCGCGTGCGTCATTGGCGACCCATCCTTGGTGTACCGCCAAAATGATAGCGTCCGGCTTGGCATTCATAATTTCGGGGAGGACGCGGCGCAGTTGATCGCGCGTTGAAATCACGCGATAATGTTCGGCAAGATTGGGCAGGAACCAATGCTGGAGATATGATGCCGTTGAGCCGATAAGTGCGATGCGCACGCCATTGCGCTCAAACATCCGCCATGCGCTCCAGTGCGGCGGCTCCTGCATTGGGAAGAGGTTTCCGCAGATCAGGATGGATTGCGTAAGCTTCGCGGCATCCGCAAATGCCGCAGGGCCGAAATCAAAATCGTGGTTTCCGGGAATCCAAGCATCGCATTGCATTGCGAGCAGCGCGCGCAGTGGCGCTTGGCCACGCGTGAGTGTGCCAATCAGCGTGCCTTGCATCGTGTCGCCAGTATCGATATACAAGCAGTTTTGCGCACCGCCTGCGTCACTGCGGCATTGGTCGATGATTGTGCCGATTTGCAATAACGGGCTTTTTGCATTGTTTTTGCCGCTGGCAGTCAGACATGCATGCAAGTCGCTCGTCTGAATGATGCGCACGGTTGCTGCGCGCAAAGACAGCGTGCACAATATCAGTAATGCAAAGAGCAGCCGCATCGATTATTTCCCTAGCAGGACGGAGTTGGTGGATGGATGCTGGAGTTGCTTCAACGCATCCTGCAGTACGGGATATTGCGCAGGCTGGAAGAATGTCGGCTGGATGTCCGTCTTGATTGTGAAGACGTATTCGAGCGCACCGATGGGTGTCGTGCCGCTTTGACGGCATTTGACATCGACTGTGCTACCGCCGGGTGCGCGCCAGTTGAATTTCGCGGGCGTCATCAGCGGCTTTTTATATGACGGCGGCATTGTGATGCTGATTTCGCGCTCGCTTTGTGAATAGTTGCTCCACAGCAACGGGCTTTCGCGATTTTCAGCGCGTGCGCAGCGTAATACGGCGGCCGCAGGATTATTGAGGGTGAAATAGCAGAATTGACCATCCTCGCATGCGAAGTGATCTACTTTGAGCGTGTAGGAAATTTCGCCGGGATAGTGGCGGAAGTCCGTCTTGATATCTTGAGTGACCGGCCGTGCATTCTGCGAGTAATCCGAGATGAGCTTCTGGTAGTGCCGGTTGCGCTTTTCGGCAGTCAGTTGAGTGTAGAAGCGTTTGAGTGTGCCAAAATTTGCGCCCTGGATGCTCGTGACAACCGTGACTAACGCGCTGCCGTCATCTTCGATGCGAATCGATTGCTTTTCCTTGACGCTGTCGGAGAGATGCGCAGGCAGATTGAGTGTCTCCAGCGTGCCGTTTTTCAAGCGCAGTAGCAACGCGTGGTTATATGCGCATGTGCCGAACTGGCCGTATTGGGTTTGGTCGTTCAGCCAAATGATTCCAAATGGCGTATTGACGCGGATGAGCCATTTTTTGAAATGCCATGATTCGGGATATTTTGCGGCGATGTCCTGCAATTCAGGTGTATAGAGCGTGCTAGCCAAGTAGAATTCGGTCTTTGTAAATCCGGCGGCTTTGAGCAACGCGTAGTAGAGGATTGCGACATCCGCGGAATTGCCATAGCCGTCATTGAGTGTCGTCTCAGCGGTGCTGATGCAATTGAGCGGCAGATCGTCGAAATCCGGTTCGGTGCGGCGGATATTGAGCTCGATGAATTCGCGGATATTGACTAATGTCTCTTCGTCATTTGCGCCCTTGAGTTTTGCCGCTAGCTGCGTGATTGCGGGTGAACTCTTTTCGCAAAGCGGTGTGACAGCATTGCGGATTTGCTCTGCGTATTTTTGCCAGGAGCTTGCAGAGAAGATTGCGGTCGGCGTAAATGTGTACAGTGGCGGGAGATTGTCCTCGATGCGTACACGCCGCGTATTTTCGACTTCCCATCCATAGCTGATACGGCCATCGGCCAATTCAGCGCGCAGAAAATTGACTTTTTGATTTTCGTCTTTTGATGCGAGCTTGAGGAGTCCGGCAGGGAAGAAATCCGGCTTCTGCTTGGCTAGCGATGCCGGCAGGATGAGCGTGTATTTAACGTGGTCGGCTGGATAGTGCGCACGAAGAGAGCCGATGAATGAGAAGAATGAACGATTCTTCATCGTGCGATGCAAGCTGTATTCAATTGTGCTGCCGGGCTCGACGCCGGGGAAATTGACGACGTAGATTTTGCCGGCAGGGTAGCGCGGCGCGCCACCAGCCCACGCGGCGTCCATGCGGTGAATCATATTTGCGGAGAGAGACTTCGTGCCGGATTTCGTGATGACACGGCCGGCTGTGAGCTCAATTTCGTCCCATACCGGATTGTACTGCCACGTGCGGTCGGAGTTCGCTTTGACGCCATTGTATGTGAGCACTTGAATGCTGCATGTCTCGTCATAACGCCAATTGTGTTCATCGATCATCTCGACGGTGATTTCCTGATTGCGGACGATTGCGTCGGGTGAATCCTGCGCATCGCGTGCATCATCCCCGTCTGTCTTTGCATCTTGCTTATTGGGATTGCGTTTGAAGATGATCTGTTTGCGGTCGGCTTCCTCAAATTTCGAGAGCGACTCCTTGATGCGTGCGTATTCAGTCGGAGTGTAGCTGACTTTGCGGCTGGAGTACTCCGATGTGTAGAAGAGCGCGCCTTCGGTGACGCTTAAGCGGCGCTGCCAATAGAGTGCGCCATTGTCTACGCTTTCGTACTGCGGAACTGATGTCGGAATGAGCGACTCCGGCATGCGCAATGAAATCTGTTCGCGGATGCCGCAAGTGAAGCGCGCGTTATACGGGAAGCGCCGCACGGCCAACGTCGCGTCATTGAAGATAAAATTGATCATTCCGAATTGATTGCCAATGCGCGGAATGCGCATCATTGCATAATTCTGGCTATTATTGTCGCCATTATTGAGATAATCCGGCACTTCGGCGGTGATGACTGCCGTGAATTGCTTGGTCATATCCTGCAGATTTTCCGGATAGAGCGCGAGGCTTTTGAGGGAGCATCCGGGCAAGCGCTGCTGCAGGATCTTTTCGAAGACTTGTCGGCGTTCATCTGGCTGAATATTTAGCATCCAACTACGGTATGCGTTGTCATTGATGCCATTGAAGACCAGTTCGCTCATGAGCGCGAGGACGCCGTCTTCGCGCAATTCGCCAT
>CAVGNO010000052.1:11463-12530 GCA_963630475.1 Blautia faecis
GTGCGAATCTCGACCATGTTGGCTTCGCAATCTGGCACCGGGCTGGTGCGCAATGTGTCGCCTTCTTTGCTTGCAAGCAGATAATTGCGGTCGGAGAGATATGATGGCAGCAGATCGCGGGTCGATTCGTCGGTTGAATCCATGAGTGTGATTGCACCCGATTCGCGGTCACGGATTGCAGTGATCGCGTGGTTGAAATAGGGCATCGGCACTTCGATGTCGCGCTTTGCGGCAGTATGAATGAGCACTGGATATGCGTCAAAGCCCGCACAGCGCAGCATCGTGACCAGCAACGCGGCTTTATCACGGCAGACGCCTGCGCGGTCATTGTAAGTCATTGTGACATCATGCGGTTCGTATCCGGGCGCAGTGTCTTCGGCAATCACGCCCATATAGCGAATTTTCTGCGAGACAAAATCGAAGATAGCGCGCACCTTCTCTGCGTCAGTGTGACAGCTTTCGGTGAGTGTCTTGACTTCGTTTTGAATTGCGTCATTTGGCGTGAGGTGCGGTTCGCAAAGCTCCCAGTACCATCGTGAGACTTCCTGCCAGTCCTTGAATGTACTCACAATCAAGCGCTGCAAATGCGCAGTCGCTTGGGGCATGCGCGGCTCGCTGAAGTATTGCGGGACATTGCTGACTTCCCATTTGTAGATGATGCGGTTCTGCAGTGTGCGCTGCGTAAATTTCGGGCCTTCGCCCTGGCGGTCCTTGACCGCAATGCTGCTCAATGGCAAATTTTCCGGAGCGCTGATCGTGACAATTGAACGCACAATCGGTTCTTCGCCTTCAAAAAGCACCAAGTCGCTGAATGTATTCGGAATGCGCGGATGCGTCGTCTCATCGACATAGATGCAGCGCAGGACATCGCCGACTTCCAGTCCGGGCACTGTCACTTTGATGACACGCGAATTGGGGTCGTAGATATTGGCGGACATGTCAGAGCTGTCGGTACTCTCTTTGGTATTATACTTGAGGTCTACTGCCAGCCGTGTGCCATCCGGCTTGATAATTTGCACGAGCGGTACTTTCGCGCGCGAATAAGCGCTGTTATACCAGCTGGCGAC
>CAVGNO010000053.1:0-8319 GCA_963630475.1 Blautia faecis
ATATTACGCAACGCTTCCATCATGCGGTCGCGCTCACCGACGAGGCCGTCATGACCATCAGTAGTATCGCAGACTTTGCGGATGACTTTCTCGATTGCTTCCGCGCCCATGCCGGCTTCGAAGCCGTCTTTGCCGTAGGATGCGACTGCTTCCGCGTATGCTTTGTCATCCAAGGTCTGATTGCGCGTGAGCGTAGCGTCTTTGGGATCGATTACGATATACTTCTGATAGTAGAGGACTTCTTCCAGTTCGCGTTCGCCCACGCCAATCAGCATGGCCAGGCGGGAAGGCGAGCACTTGAAGAACCAGATGTGCGAGACCGGCACTGCCAGCTCGATATGGCCCATGCGCTCACGACGCACGCGGGATTCAGTCACTTCGACGCCGCATTTTTCGCAGACGACGCCCTTGTACTTGATGCGCTTGTACTGTCCGCACGCGCACTCGTAATCGACGACCGGCCCAAAGATCTTTTCGCAGAAGAGACCGCCCTTTTCCGGCTTGTGCGTACGGTAGTTGATCGTCTCCGGGTTCTTGATTTCGCCGCGGCTCCACTTGCGGATTTCATCAGGAGACGCGATGCCGATAGAGACGCTGTTGGAGTCATTCATATCGGGTTGTCCGCCCTGAATTTCATTGGTATTCACAAAGTTTTCCAAAATCTTACCTCTTAAATTTTCAGTTCGCCAATTGGAGTGCTTCAAGCGAATGCATGACGCATCATCACACGGCGAATCAATTTTCAAAAGCTCTTCATGCGAGGCGCCAGGCAGTCACGCCAGACACCCCACTGGCGACATGCGTATTCTGCATGCCGCCGGCGAATACCACTTACGCCATATTGGAGTTGGCGTGGTTGATACGGATGTCCAAGCACAAACTCATCATTTCGTGCATCAAGACATTGAATGACTCCGGAATACCGGCGTTTAACTCGTTATTGCCGTTGATGATGGAGCGGAAGATCACATTACGGCCCTGGACATCGTCGGACTTCACTGTAAGCATCTCCTGCAACGTGTATGCGGCGCCGTATGCCTCCAGCGCCCACACTTCCATTTCACCGAGACGCTGACCGCCCTTCTGCGCTTTACCGCCCAGCGGCTGCTGTGTGACCAGCGAGTACGGTCCGACCGAACGCGCGTGAATCTTGTTCACCACCAAGTGGTCCAGCTTCAGCATGTAGATCTGGCCGACCATGACGCGCTGCGCAAACGGCTCGCCAGTACGGCCATCAAAGACGCGAATCTTACCGTCGAGATCCACAAATTCCTCCGTGCGGTCAATGCCGTCCGGATCGATGATGACACCGCCAGTACTGCGCTTGTCATCACGCTCGCCCAGCTTCCAGCCTTTCGCGGTGATCAGCTTGCGCAAGCTGTGCTTGGCTTTCGCGACATCGTCGGCCTCCTTCGCAATCGTGCCGACCTTGCGGAAGGACTGCATGATCTTCTCCGGGACTTCGACGCCAGCGGCTTCGGCGACTTTGACCAGACGCGCGCGCTCCAGCAAATCGACCATGCAGGACTCCTGCAAACCGTCAAATGCCGGTGTCGCGACATTGAAGCCGAGAATCTTTGCCGCCCAGCCGACATGCGTCTCAAAGACCTGTCCGATATTCATACGAGACGGAACACCGACCGGGTTGAGGATGATTTCAACCGGAGTACCATCCGCCATGTAAGGCAAGTCCGCCAGCGGAACGATGCGCGAGACAATACCCTTGTTACCGTGACGACCGGCCATCTTGTCACCGATTGAAATACGGCGCTTGCTTGCGATGTAGACACGGACTTTCTTGATTGCCTCGAGGTCATGTCCGCCATTGCGGCGAATCAGCTCCAGCGCTTCCTTGCAGCACTGCTCATTGTCACGCAACTTGCCACGATAGCGGCAGATGATTTCGTTGATCTTCTCTTTGTCTTCGCCATCGCGCATCTCGTAATCTTCGAAGTGACGCGCCAAGTTGTTGAGCATCAGCTTCGTGATCTTGCGGTCCGCGGGGATGATCTCGGAGACTTCGCCAGTCTCGCTGTCCGTGTAAGTCACAGCAAACGGCAACTTCTGAGTCAGATAGCTGTCACCCAATTCCTTGACCAAGTCGTCAATGATGCTGTCACGGCTATTCTTGTACTGCTGGCGCGTTTCCGCTTGGCGCGCTTTGATATCCTCGGAGTTCGGAGCATTGAAGCTCTTCGCACCATCGGCATCGCGGCGAGTAATGCGCAAGTCATAGACGACACCGTCATTGCCGACATCGGTCTTCAGTGACGTATTCTTGACATCGGATGCTTTTTCACCGAAGATAGCTTTCAGCAGACGCTCTTCAGGCGCCAAGTCACCTTCATTCTTCGGCGTGACGCGGCCGACCAGCAGATCCTCGGGCTTGACAACTGCGCCGATACGGATCACACCCTCGGTGTCGAGGTTGCTCAATGCCTCAACGCCCATATTCGGGATATCGCGCGTAATGACTTCCGGCGCACCCGTCTTGGTGTCACGCGTCTCCGTCTCCTGCAGATTGATGTGGATGGAAGTATAGACGTCATCCTGCACGAGCTTCTCGCTGATGATGATTGCGTCTTCGTAGTTGTAACCGCACCAGCTCATGAATGCGACCAGCACGTTGCGCCCCAGCGCAAGCTCACCCTGGTCAGTGCAAGCCCCATCCGCCAGCGGCGTACCCGCGGTCACGACATCGCCAGTCTTGACAATCGGGCGCTGATTGACGAGTGTGCATGCGTTCGAGCGCAGGAACTTGTAGAGGATATAGACCTGGCATTCCGGAGTATCGAGAGTGACAGTGAAATCATCGGCATTCTTACCCTTCGGCATCTTGCCATCCGGAGTGACGATGACCTTAAAGCCATCCGCCCATGCGACTTTACCATCGCGCACCGCAGTCTGGATTGCGTGAGAGTAACGCGCAATATCAGCTTCAGTACCGGTACCGACGAGCGGGCGCTCCGGTTGCATCAGCGGGACCGCTTGGCGCTGCATGTTACAGCCCATCAAAGCACGGTTGGCGTCGTCGTGTTCCAAGAATGTGATGACACTGGCTGCAGCAGAAATCATCTGCTTCGGCGAGACGTCGATATAGTCAATCAATTCAGCATTGAATTCACCTGCTTCACCCGCATGACGCCCCAGCACACGCTCGTCAATGAACTCGCCATCGTCATTACGGCGGACATTGGCCTGAGCGATATAGTGCTCCTCTTCGGCATCCGCACGCAGATACTCCAGCACCGGCGCGCCGTCCTTCATCACAATCTTGCGGTCGGCGACTTTGTAGTACGGCGTCATGATGAAACCGAAGTCATCCAGTTTTGCATAGAGCGCTAAGCTGGAAATCAAACCGATATTCGGGCCTTCCGGCGTCTCAATCGGGCAGATACGACCATAGTGGCTGGAATGCACGTCACGTACTTCAGTACCCGCGCGCTCGCGGTTCAGACCGCCCGGACCCAATGCGGACAGACGGCGCTTGTTGGTCAGCTCGGCCAAGCAGTTGATCTGATCCATGAACTGCGACAGCTGGTTATGCTGGAAGAATTCATCGACGCGCTGCTCGAAATTACGCGCGCTGATGAGCTTGCTGATCATCGTCTTGCCGGCTTCCATCTCGCTTGCCAGCTTGCTCATGCGGTCGCGCGCCAAAGTCGCGACATGGCTCAAGCCGACGCGGCAGACATTCTGCATCAACTCGCCGATTGTACGGATACGGCGGCGTGAGAGGTGGTCGATGTCGTCCGGCTTGCTCGTATTGTCATTGGAGAGCGCCATCAAATGTGCAGTCGCCGCAGCAATATCATCGCGGGTCAGGATACGTGTATTCTTATCGACATCGATGCCAAGGCTCTGGTTCATCTTGTAACGGCCGACCAGCCCCAAGTCATAACGGCGGTCATCCTGGAAAAGCTTCTCGAAGAGCTGACGTGAATTTTCGGCATTGCACGGATCGGACGGATGCATACGATGGAAGATCTGCTTCTGCGCATCTTCGCAAGTCACCGCGGTGTCATTCTGCAAGCACTTGATGAATGATTCACCCAATATCTTGGTATCGATGACTTTGAGCGACTTCACGCCTGCGACTTTGAGCTCTTCCAGGATCCCCTGGTTCAAGTGCTCCAGCGCTTGGACAATCACAGTATCGGGATCATCCGGAGACTTGACATCCTCGGCAGAAATCAAATGCTCGCACGCCGCATCATCTGCACCGGCCAGCAGATTCTTGACTTGCTTGGTCGAAACGCCATAAACCGCATCCAGCAGCTCGAAGTTGCTGTTGTAGCCGAACGCGCGCATAAATGTCGAAATCAAGAACTTACGGCGGCGGCGCTTGCGGTCAAGGTAGATATGCATCAAATCCTTGACGTCAAACTGCACTTCCAGCCAGGAACCGTGGTCGGCGATAATTTTGTAGCTCCACAGCATCTTGCCGCTGGGGTGCTTCGCGCACTCAAAACAGACACCCGGTGAACGATGCAACTGGCTGACAATTACGCGCTCCGCGCCATTGATGATGAAGGAGCCGCTCGGAGTCATCAGCGGAATATCGCACATCCGAATCGTCTCTTCGCGGATGTCCTTCGCCGATGCACCGCGCATCCGGAATGTGACCATCAATTTTGCCGAATACTTGCCGCCGCTCTTGAGCAGCTCCTGCAAATCCTCGCTGTTGGGCTCAATCTCATATTTGACAAATTCAATGCCAAATGCGTTGCGGCTCTTGGAATCCTTCGGCGGAAAGATATCCATGAATTCACGCTGCAGTCCCTGATACTTACGCTTGTTCGCCGGAACGTCCTTCTGCAGGAATTCCTTGTACGACTCGGTCTGAATGCTGATCAAATCCGGAATCTGGAGATTCTCCTTCAACCGGCCGAAATTGATGCGTTCGCCTTTCATGATGCTCCTGTGATGTGTTACTATGCAACTAAATGTAAAGCGCTAAAATATCTTCCCGCAAAAAAACTAATTCAAAAACAACGCACGGGAAGCAAAAAATGATTCAATAACAAAAGCAACACCGACTTCCACTGTCAATAAATTCGGGCGATCTATTTAGTCTCATCGCGCCGGACAGAAAACCGGATTTTTCTGTGCGCTTCTGCGCACAAATTCACGCGTCCTTATGTAGACGCGAAAGCCGGAGGCGGAAGAAATCATACACTTTCTTCCGTCCCCGGATTATAATCGGCAGTTATGCCAAATTATTTGACATCAACTTTTGCACCAGCGGCTTCCAGCTTGGTCTTGATGCCGTTAGCATCATCCTTGCTGACACCAGTCTTGACGACTTTGCCGGCTTCCGCCAGAGCCTTGGCTTCCGCCAGACCCAGACCAGTGATAGCGCGCAGTTCCTTGATGACCGCGATCTTGTTGGCACCGACATCAGTCAGGACGACATCAAACTCGGTCTTCTCTTCTGCCGGAGCAGCAGCAGCCGGAGCAGCAGCAACTGCAGCAACCGGAGCAACGGCGCTCACGCCGAGGCGCTCTTCCAAAGCCTTGACCAGCTTGGACAAGTCCAAAACAGTCAGCTTCTCGATGTAGGACACGAACTGCTCCATTTCAGCAGTCAACTCAATTTTTTCATCAGCCATTTTTGTTGTTCCTCTAAAAATTACGCGGTTTGCTCTTTCTTCTTTTCCAAGAAAGCATTTAACACGTATACCACACTAGACAACTTCGCGTTGAGGACGCGAACCAACTGACTTGCAGGAGCCTGCAGCAGTCCCAGCAATTGCCCGAGAAGCGCTTCGCGCGGCGGCAGTTCGGCCAGTTCGACCACGTCCGCGGCGCTCAAGAACTGTCCCTCGACCATACCGCACTTGACGGTAACGCGAGCTTTCTTGTCAGCATCCAGGGTCTCGGCAATCAGAGTCTTGATCGCTTTCGCCATCGCAACCGGATCACCATTTCCGCTAACCACTGCAGTGGCCAGCGAGATCTTTTGAGCAGCCAGATCCTTGTAGCCAAGGCTCTGGGCAGCTTGCGAAATCAGCGAGTTCTTCACGACATGGCACTCGACACCAATCGCGGCCAGATCTTTACGGAACTTGCTGAACTCGGCAACTGTCAAGTTCTTGAAACCAATCAGGAACAGCGGCTTGTCCGCAATCAGTCCCTTGATCTGTTCAAGAGCGTGTGCCTTTTCAGAACGCTTTGAATATAACATCGTTATGCCCTCTCCTTGATCTTGGTGTTAATATCCAGGGAGATACCCGGGCTCATCGTTGCAGAAAGCGTCAAGCTACGCAGATAAATGCCTTTGACGGCCTGCGGACGAGCTTTGACAATCGCTGCATAGATGGTGTTGAGGTTCTCAACAATTGCGTCTTCCGCAAATGAGAGCTTGCCAACCAGCATGTTCACGACACCAGCTTTGTCACAACGATACTCAACACGGCCTGCTTTCGCTTCCTTGACGGCGGTGGCGGTGTCATCCGTCACAGTACCAGTCTTCGGATTCGGCATCAATCCGCGCGGACCGAGAACACGACCGAGCGTACGGACATCCTTCATGGCAGCCGGTGTGGCGATCAGGACATCGAAGTCCAGCCAGCCCTGCTTCATGCGTTGGAGCAATTCAGCGTGGCCGACTTCGTCCGCACCAGCAGCTTTGGCAGCATCAGCGGCTTCGCCGTCAGCGATGACGACAACGCGCTGGGTTTTGCCAGTACCGCGGGGCAACACGATAGCGCCGCGCACAATCTGGTCAGACTGACGCGGGTCGATACCCAAGTCAAAAGAGAGCTCGACTGTTTCGTCGAACTTCGCTTTCGGCATCGCCTTGAGCAGTTTGACACCTTCCTCGAAGGAATAGCTCTTGCTGAAGTCGATACCCTCGCAGCGAGAGCGATAAAGTTTGCTTCTATGCTTCATCGACGACTTCAATCCCCATGCTACGCGCAGTACCGGCAATGATTTTCACCGCTGCATCGACACTGCGAGAGTTCAAATCTTCCTTCTTGGTTGCCGCAATCGCCTCGAGGTCTTTGCGAGTAACCTTGCCTACTTTCTCCGAACCCGGAGTCTTGGCACCAGACTCGATGCCAGCTGCCTTCTTCAGCAGCACTGCTGCGGGCGGGGATTTGGTGATAAAAGTGAACGAGCGGTCTTGGTAGACCGTGATCACCACCGGGATAATCAGTCCCGATTGCGCCTGGGTCGCGGCGTTGAATGCTTTGCAGAACTGCATGATATTCACACCAGCCTGACCCAACGCCGGTCCTACAGGAGGAGCCGGATTGGCAGCGCCGGCCGGAATCTGCAGCCGCACTACACCCGTGACTTTTTTAGCCATAGTAGTTTCCTAAATAAACGACAGACGGTAAGAACTGACAGGTGCTCTCCCGGCCATCGTCGCTTGTTGCTTGCGCCCATCTGCCGGCATTACGCCGTACAAATGACCTGTCACAAAATCGCGCAGTCGCCTAATATATACCATTGCACCCAATCTGCAACTCAAGAACGGAATATTCGTGACGAATGCAGACAGAAATGGCGAAAAAGAATCACTCCGCATTCGGGATAATGCGACCATTTTCGTATTTGAATGATGGCAACGCATCCGCAGGCTCGGGTGCTTTCGTCGTGCATTTAACCACGGGGACACTATTCCAGTCGATATTAGGGCTGTAGAACCAATATGCGACGCCATTTGCGATGCATGCGGATTGACGATAGCACCTATTTGCGCTGTCGTATTCGTATGCTTGAAGCCAATTTGCCAGTTTCTTGCCGCTGGCCACCGAGATTTGCTTTGGCACTGCATAGCGCATCCAGCCATCCGCAGTAGCTCCCGCCGCGCCTCCGATAACCGTCTCCTTCGTCAGCGGCAGTGTTTCGCTCGTTTTGACAAAGTTGCGTTCGGTGATTACGCTCGCAAGCGTCGTCTCCGCTCCTTGCGCATAATACGTAACCGTGCCATCCTTCGTAAGCTCTGGAGATGATGCCGCTGGGAAGATGACACATCCACTCGGGACTGTCCATGTGACTTTTTCATCGAAGATAGCATCATCGTCGCCAGCAGTAGCGCCATCGATTGTGAAGACGATATTGGGAGCGGCGACGCGTTTGAGCGTGAAGCTCACTGCATCGCTCGTTTTTTGGCCACTGCATGCGGCAATTTTGAGCGTTTTGCCATCCAGAACGCTGTTTCCCAACGTCAGCGTCGTGCCCGCAATTGCAGTGCTGCTTGCACTCGGTGCCGTGCCATCCAGCGTATAGACAAATGTCACTTCGTCATAGTAATCGCCCGTAATCGTGAAGACTGTTTCGTCAGTGAACGCAGTGCCTGCGGCCATC
>CAVGNO010000053.1:8329-9126 GCA_963630475.1 Blautia faecis
TCGGCGTCGGGATATTGAAGACGTATTCCTGCGTTAAAATTTCAACTGCAGTTGTCCCCTCGACATTGTTGTTGTACTGTGTTCCTTTTTCGAAGACGGCGACTTTCAGCGTCGTCGTATCACTCAATGTGATATTGGATGTAACCACACCATTTTCATCAGTCGTCTCCACATACTTTGTTGACTTCTTCGTCGGCGTAGTGCCATTAGTCGTAAAGTAGAAGTCGAAGACGCTGTCGTCATAATCGCTATTCAGCACAATCATCTGCGCTTTCTGGAATCCGCTTTCGACCGGCTCCGGGTCGCATATCACTTTCTTGGGCTGCGTCTCATCCGGCGTCCATTGCAGATTATCGAGGAAGACGCAATTCAGCACTTCCTCATTGCTTATTTGCTCCTTATCTATCTCGAAGCTCTCATTATAACGATCTTTTAACGCTTTTCCGACGACTGCGAAGACGACATTGCGCGTATAGCCATCAATCGGCACATTGCCCACGAGGTTAATCGAGCCCTCATTCCAGAAATCATCACCCGAAATGTTATAATATTTCTCGCCATCTTCCTTATACATCTTCTCCCATGCGCCGGTATCAGAAAAGCATTCATGATAATAGCTGGTCGTGACAGGTGTTCCGCCTTCATTCGGATAATCATATTCATCCGCTTTGAGTGTATCTTTGTTGCTGCCATTGTAGATATAAACGATGAATTTTTCGTCCTGCTGGCCATCCAGCGATGTGCGATAATTGAATGTCAGTGAGCCTTCGCCCTGCACTTGCACGACAAAATAATTG
>CAVGNO010000053.1:9136-12505 GCA_963630475.1 Blautia faecis
TCCAATCGCAGTCGTCGGCATCGGAATCTGCAAGCATGTACCGCCTACTAACACATTGTCAATCTCCGTCGGATTCTCGATATTCGCGCGGTTCGAGGGGATTTTGCCGCTTTTCGGAGTTGTCCAATTTTTTGGCTCCTTGCCTTTATATTGTCCGAGCTCGATAATCTTAATGCCGCTTCCCAAGTCCAGTGCTTTTTCAATATCGGATTGGTTTATCGCATAAAGCCCGCACGAGAAGATAAAGACAAAGACTGCCGCGATGTTATAGAATGTATTTTTCATTGTGCGCACATTAGTTGAAATTCGTCGTTTGGTGTAATATAAAGGCGTTAATCACCTGCGGAATTGCCGCATTGAATTATCTTTTGTCATAGTACCTAGTTTTCTATCCCAAAGCATGCGCTTTGGCAGCGAGCGGCACACCCGCCATACATAATCCCATGTCACCAACCGTTCCGACATCACCGACAGTTCCGCGCACGCTTTCGCCTGAAACACCATCGGCTCTGATTCGTTCCATTCGCAAAGTATTGTCAAAATACAACAGCTTTGGGCTGAATCTGCATGGCGATTGGCTGGATGTTGTCTTCAACGCATATCAGCAGCCGCATCGGCATTTCCACACTCTGCAGCATCTGAACAGCATTTGCGAATTGGCAGTGCAACGCGCAGAAGGCGACCGCACTTTGACTGCGCTGTTGCTGTTGATTGCGCTGTTTCATGACATCGTGTGGTTTCCGCAACGCAATGACAACGAGTTGCAATCCGCAGCGGCATTTGATTTGCTGTTGCCATCTCTAGGATGCGAGCTGCCAGTGGATATCGCCGACACAGTGCGCAGCACCGTCGTTGCGACCAAACGTCAGCAGGATCTGACGCCGACTGCGCATCTCTTCCACGAACTGGACTGCGACATCCTCGTGCATGGTTCGCCAGTTGATTTACTTGCGTATGAATTCCAGATTTTCCGCGAATTCCAGCATCTGAATTTAGCCGATTACCGGAAGGGTCGCGGGAGCTTCTTCAATCGCATCAGCCGCCATTTCCCGGAGTGCCGCGAAAACATGCGCTTCCTAGTCGAGTATCTCGAACGGCGGCGTCCGCGCATCGGCATCTATGCCGGCTCATTCAATCCATTCCATATCGGCCATCTGGCAATCCTGAAGAAAGCGGAGCTGATGTTCGACAAAGTCATCGTCGCAGTCGGTCTCAATCCGGAGAAAGCGCATAGCTCGAATGACGACACTGTGCGCGCGACCAGACACTGCCTGCCATTTCATGAAGTAGTCTTCTTCGATACATTGATGGTGGATTTGCTCGACAAGGAATCGGCACTAGCAGATATCACGTTAGTGCGCGGATTGCGCAATGGCTACGACCTCGATTACGAAATGAGCCAACAGTGTTTCATGCAGGAGATGCGCCCGGAGACGCACTCCGTATACATCCCATGCGATAAGTCGCTCGAGCATATCTCCTCATCCGCATTGCGCGGACTGCGTATCTTCGATTGCCGAGGACGCGACAAAGTATATTTCCCGACGGCATTCGACTACTACTATCTCGATTTACCGCATCTGCTGGAGTGGCAGCCTAAAGTATGATCGAGTGTAACGGCCTTAAAGTCTGGTATCCCATCCGCAGCGGAATCCTTAACCGCGTGCACGGTCATATCCGCGCAGTGGATGATGTCACGCTCACAATTCATGACGGTGAGACTGTCGGCCTTGTCGGCGAATCCGGATGCGGCAAGACCACACTCGGACGCACTGTCGCAGGACTCGAGAAACCGACTGCCGGCGAAGTGCGCTATGATGGACAAAATATCGCCGCGCTGCACGGCAAAGCGCGTCATGACTGCCGCCGCGCAATCCAGATGATTTTCCAGGATCCATTTTCGTCACTGGATCCGCGAATGTGCGCAATGGACATCATCACCGAAGACATCCCGGCCCTCAATGCCGATGAACGCAAACAATGCGCATGCGATCTGCTTCACGAAGTCGGACTGACCGACGAAGTGCTCTATCGCTATCCGCATGAATTTTCCGGTGGACAGCGCCAGCGCCTATCGATTGCGCGTGCGCTTGCGCCCTCACCGCGGTTTGTCGTGTGCGATGAGCCAGTGAGCGCATTGGATGTCTCTGTCCAAGCGCAAATCCTGAAATTGCTTATCGCACTACGCGAACGCCATAAGCTTTCGTATCTGTTCATCTCACACGACTTAAGTGTCGTGCGGCTTTTAGCGCAACGCGTCGCTGTCATGTATCTGGGACATATTGTCGAGATTGGCCCGGCCAGTGATGTGCTCACTGCGCCATTGCATCCTTATACACAAGCGCTCGTCTCGGCCATCCCGGTGCCAGGCGTAGACACATCGCACAAGCGCATTGTCTTGCAGGGCGAAGTGCCCTCGCCTGCCGCGCCGCCCAGCGGCTGCCCCTTCCGCACGCGCTGTCCGCACTCGCTCCCCACATGCGCGCAATCACTCCCCCCACTGCGCCCCATCACCCCCAACGCATCCCACCTCACCAGTTGCCACCGGATGTGATGGATGACAATCAAGGATTCCTTATTTTTCTTTTGGGAAAACGTATTCCGGATTAGGGTCTATTGACGGATAATCAACATGAGCAAAAGTTTTTAGAATTGCTTCAAAGATAATTTTTGCTCCCTTGGTTGGCACAGCCATCCCAATTTGCCTACGAATTTGCTCCGGAGTCCCTTTAAATATAAAATCTTTAGGAAATGTTTGAAGAGTAGCTCGCTCTTCATTAGTTAGAGCACGATGTTCACTCCAATGATAGATGCGAGTTCCTCCCCCACCACTACCAGTAACGGTATACGATGGTTTATTGGGTTCTAAGCGTCGGTAAATGTGGCTCATCCGAGCCTTTGTGCAATGCAACCGGCATTCTTCTATTTTTTCACGAATGACCTCAATACCACCGAGAGGCGCTATATCCTTTTCATACCATGGGATCTTCTTAAGGTAGTCTAAAAGTTCATTATCAGGATAAAGATTTTTATCCACCAATTCATCCAATTTCCAAGCATTTTCTCCAGGCGGTGTGAATTTTAATCGCCATGTTATTTTTTCACTTTGTTTGTAACGTTCACATTCCAACGCTGTTTTATTCTCAACTTTAGACAAAGCTTCTTCAACTGTTACAAAAGCCTCATCTCTCCCTGGGCCATGAGTTGGAGCTGGAATTTTGAAGATCAAATTATACTTTTCTGCAATATCTCGCCTAATTCCCACAATTACATAGCGATGACGCGCCTGAGGCACGCCATATTCTTCAAATTTATAAAGATGTGCAACAACATTATATCCCATTCCCGAGTCCGCAAGCTCATTAAGAA
>CAVGNO010000054.1:0-1269 GCA_963630475.1 Blautia faecis
CAATCAAATTGTCATTCCGCCGAGGAACTCAGTGAGTATTTCGATGGTTTTTCGCCACGTGCCGCAGAAATAAAGAGCCATATCGACTCTTGTGAAAAATGCCGTCTGGCTATCGATGCGATGGGTGAAATCGACAAAATTATCAGCGATGACACACGCGCACCCGAAGCATTGCAGCAAAAAATCATTGACGCATGCATCGCGGATGCCGAGCGCCAGAGTGCCGACAAAACGCTTAAAGCGCTCTTTGCACAACAACGCCGCAATTCATTTTTGCGTTATGCAGCATTATTTGTCGCGACTGCACTCATCGCGTCATTTGTTACAATGCGCTTCACCGCAAATAAGCCATCTGCGGCAGACAGCATGCCGATTGCCTCTCGCGCTGACAGCGCAAATATCGCAAAAGCTGATGGCAACTACGGCTATTCGTTTGCCGACAGCATAAAGGAACACCGCATTGCCGCAGCTTCCTCAAATAATAACATCGAAGAAGTATCTGTCAATAGCGATGCTACACACAGCCAGCAAAATGCGGCGGACCGCAAAGTGACGCTACTACCGGATGTCGTCACGCATGTATGGCATAGCAATGACGCCACGGCGGCCGCAGATTATCTGACCAATTTCAAGATGGTCAAATTCACTGAATTAGGCGAAGCCGACAAGAATGGCATACGCACATTCACTTGCACTGCGACAGACTCCGAATTGCAGAAAATCACCAACACGCTATATCAACAGCCAGGATGGTCGCTACTCTCTCCTGCATTGCCTCAACCCAATGAGGAAAACAAAGTCTACTTCCGCAACCGCCCTGTCAAATATATCGTCACGCTAGTAAGTGACGGGCAGTGAGCATCCATCCCGCTGACGCCGCTATGCATTCATTGCTGAAACTCGCGATAATATTCTTTGGGGTGATGCTGGTAAGCGGATGCCTTTCCAGCGGCCATTATCCGCCTGAACGGCCGGTCGCATACATGTATCCTAGCGTCATGCGTTCGCAAAATCTTGCGATGATGAAGCCATGCGTGACGGACGAAGCGGCAATTGAAGCCAAGCTGGAAGCACTTGGCGTAAAAGCGATTCTCGGACAATATGGCATGATGCGTACAGAATTGCAGACCGTCGTGCGCGGATTGCGCAATCGCGGTTATGCGGAAATCGACTGCCGGCGCACCAAATGCCCCGTGCGCTTTGTTATCTTCTTTTGTCTCGATGGCAAGACACTTCAAGCCGAAGTAATGCGTTCAGATGATTACAATC
>CAVGNO010000054.1:1279-3577 GCA_963630475.1 Blautia faecis
GGACTGCCGCCACTGAACAAAATACCGACTTTTTGATATTACGCCTGACACCATATCAGGAACACAGCGTTATTTTAGCGGGTATTTCGCCGCAATTCGGCCGGATGAGCTTTTTTGTGCGCCGGTCCACCGGGACACGACGCAACTATTCATGCATCGACTTGTTTCGCGTCGTCAATATCTCCTGGCGCAGTAGCAATGGCGAACTCAATTATGTCAGTGACATTATCGAAGTCTCAAACTACGGCGCAATAGCCAATAAACCGCATGCTTATCTAGTGGCATGCGACCTAGCGCACTTTGCGCTCGCAAATGTCCTGACTAATAGCGCAATGCCGCATTTCTTCAATGCTTTGCGCGTCGGATTTATCCGATTAATCGACAGTAACTTGCCGCCGGATGCCATCCGCACATGCGTCGGGCTGGCCTATCTCCATGAAGGCGGATGGCTCTCTTCGCATACACTTGACGCCGCATCATTCGCGCAATGCAAGCTGCTGCTCCGCATGGCTGAAGGCGGCGACATTCCCGCGCTCACATCCGAAAACTGGACTCAACTCTGGATCTGGACACAGTCGCAGCTCCTCGCCGCTGAATGCATTATTTGACACAGATTGAGGATTATAGTATGCGAGTATCCCAAGAATCGAGCAGAAAATATCTCCAGGCAAGTCCATCTGTAAGCAAATGAGTGACGACAATATACATGACAATTCTGAGCTGAATATGGAAGAGCAGCCGGCAAGCGCTGACGCGAATACCGCCATCACTGCGAGCAAGGAAGATGCGTTACGAGTGATGATGGAGTCGTACTATATCGAGTACGCGTCATATTGCGTCAAAGACCGTGCGATTCCGGATGTCGATGACGGACTTAAGCCGGTGCAGCGCCGTATATTGCACACATTGGAACAGATGGACAACGGCATGATGCACAAAGTCGCCAATGTCTACGGTAGCACGATGAAATACCATCCGCACGGCGATGCATCCATTGAAGCCGCGCTCGTCGTTTTAGCCAACAAGGACTACTATATCGACCGCCAGGGCAATTTCGGCAATATTGTCACTGGCGATCCGGCGGCAGCCGGCCGTTATATCGAGTGTCGCCTCTCCAAATTTGCCGCGGAAGTATTATTCAATCCTGAAATCACCGAATACGTGCCCTCTTATGACGGGCGTAATCAGGAGCCAGTTGTGCTGCCGGCGAAAGTGCCGTCGTTGCTGATGCTGGGTGCAGACGGGATTGCCGTCGGCATGGCGACGCATATCATGTCACACAATTTCTGCGAGCTGATTCAAGCGGAAATCGACATCCTCCATGGCAAAAGCGTCAAAGTCCTCCCTGATTTCCAGACTGGCGGGCTCATGGATGCATCGGAATATGACGATGGACGCGGACGCATCCTCGTGCGTGCACGCATTGAAGCGGATGGCGACAAGAAGATTGTCATCCGCGAAGTACCGGCATACACAACAACGGATGCGCTGATGGAATCCATCGAGGAGGCATCGCGCAAAGGCAAAGTCAAGATAGCCAGCATTGTCGATTTGACTGCAGATCAAGTCAATATTGAAATTACTCTTCCGCGCAATGTCTATGCCGAGGAGACGATTCAAGCACTCTATGCATACACGAAATGCCAGCAGTCCGTCAAATCGATGTTGCTAGTGATTCGCGACAATGTGCCGGTCGAGATGACGGTCACTGAAGTGCTTGAGCGCAATGTCGCAAAGTTGCGTGAGTATCTGCGCCGCGAATTGGAATTGCGTCTGGATGCCATCAACCGCACAATCCATGGCAAAACTCTCGAACGCATTTTTATCGAAAATCATATCTACAAAGCGATTGAGAAATGCACGACGTTGGAAAAGATCATGCAGACGGTGCGCAATGGCTTGGAGAAATTCCGTGCAGAGTTGCTCTTTGCTATCAGCGATGACGACATTAGCCGGCTGCTGGCAATTCCGATTCGCCGCATCTCACTCTACGACTTGGATAAAAACCACGGCGAAATCGCTGCGCTCCAGGAGGAGAAAAAGCAAGTCGAATACGACTTGGCGCATCAAGTCGAATACGCAGTCGCATTCCTCAAAAATCTGCTCGAAAAATATGGCACGCGTTTTCCACGTCGAACCGAGATTACCAGCTTCGCGACTGTCGATCGCAAAGAGATTGCACGCCGCGATGTCAAAGTCTATCAGGATAAAGTCGGCGGATTCATCGGGACTGCGGTCAAAGCATCCAATAAAAATGACACGCCGTTGCTGTGTACTGAATTCGAGCGGTTGCTCTGC
>CAVGNO010000054.1:3593-12415 GCA_963630475.1 Blautia faecis
ATCAGCAACAAGACATTCATCGGACAAACCAAATACGTCTTCATCTATAATCCCGACCAAGTCTATTCTATCATCTATCACGATAAGAAGGAAGGGACGTGGTACGCAAAACGCTTCAAGATCGGCCAATATATCCTCGAAAAAGAATACCACGTTATTCCGGAAAATTGCGTAATCGACCACCTCTACACTAACGCAGGCGTTGTCGTCTCACTCGAATTGGAAGCGAACCGCCGCAGGTCTTATAACGCAATCAAAGTCGAATTCAACACAATCGAATTGCGTAGCCGGGAAGCACGCGGATTCAAACTCACGCACTATCCCGTCGTCGGCATCACACTGCTCGACAGAGGTAGCGCGGTTGCGACAGCAGACAGCGATGAGCCACCAGCTGCGCCGGAAGCCACTGAGCAGCAGCCGGATGCGTCGGAATCCACTGCGCAAACGACAGAGCCGCCGCCGCCAGAGCCGCCCAAGCGCATCTTCCCGCCACGCCAAGACGACCTGCCCTTCTTCATTTAACTATCTAGAGGGAGAAGCCGGATGATATACACGCTTATGCATTTTGACACGCCGCTTATGGAATTTTCGGTCGAAAGCGGCGCACAGTCAAATATTGCGATACGGCGCATCTACGATCAGCACAATGAGCTTTTCCCGCTAGACTTGTCGGAGCATTCTCCGCGTGGTCTGGAGTCATGGCTCAAGCACCGTTCAATTCCCAAGAATCGTGCGTATGTGGATAATTTGCTTTCCGCGATGGGGTTGAGCATGAATCGGCCGATGGAGTTGCTCCGCATTTCCAAGGGCTTAAGCCTGAATGACTGCTACTGGCTAAAAGACGCAACGATCAAGGAGACTTTTAGCGATGTGAATTTATACGACAATCGTTTCAGCCGCATTCTGGGTCAAATTGCGTTTACCGGCTATGGCAGCAGCAATATTTCCGGCATCACATCAAGTCCGGAGTTCACTACAAATGGCATGCTTCCAAAATGCTGGCGGCGAATTGACGGGAAGATTTTCCTCTATAAGGGAGGAACGATGGGTGCATCGAATACTGGCAACGAGCCCTATTCGGAATTCTACGCGTATAAGATTGCAGAGCTCCTCGGAGTAAACGCAATACCGTATTGCCTGGCCAAATGGAAGAATACGCTCTGTTCCACTTGCGAATTATTCACCAGCAAGAGCATCTCCTTCGTGCCGGTGGAAAGAATCGTGCGAGACGGCGGAATGCAAGCAGTCCGGAAATTCTATATATCTCTCGGCGAACAATTTGAGCAAGCGCTCAACGAGATGATTATCTTCGATGCACTGATTTTCAATACGGATCGGCACTTCGGCAATTTCGGCTTCTTAATCGACAGCGCGGCAAATAAAATCATCGCGCCTGCGCCGCTTTTCGATCACGGCAATAGCCTCTTGAATTTTGCCGGCGCAGATGCACTCAAGGATCAATCGAGCATTTGGAAATACGCAGAAACTCAACGGCCGTGCGTATACGACGACTTTATTACCGAAGCAAAGCAAGCACTGACGCATGAATGGCGCAATGCGTTACGTAAGCTCCTAACGCTTCAATTGCCCAAACACAGCAGATATAACCTTCCTCCGCAACGGCTACGGCTGCTCGAATACGCAGTCAGCCGCCGTGCCGCACAGATTATTGGAGAATAGCGGTGGTTATTCCTTGCCGATATTCTTCAAGCGTTCATCGAATTCGTTGTTGAGCTTTTCCAGTTCGGTCGATGCCTCTTCCCATTTCCATGTCTCATTTTCGGATTCGGTGTTTATTTCGGCGAGGCGCTTATTCAGCGCTTGGAAATCTACTGGCGTTCCATCCGGATTCGGATTATTGAGCTGTTCGTAGATTTGCTGCTGTTCGGCTTCAAGCGCAGCAATTTTTGCTTCGCACTCCGCGACTTTTTGTTCGTATGGCCGGCGCAGTTTCCCAAAGCTCTGGCGCAAATATGACTCCTGCCGCTTAATGTCGCGATAATTGAGCTTATTGCCGTCTGCCGCGCTGTCGCTCTTTTTGTCCGCCGCCATCACAGATTTAGGCGGAGTGATATTGCGATTTGCTTTCGGCGCGTTGTTATTTGCCGATTGTGCAAGTGCTGCTTCTTTAGCCGCAGTCTCCTCGGCGAGTTTCTGGTGATAGTAGTCGTATCCGCCATAGTAGCGCGTAATGCCGCGCTCATCCATCGCAAAAATTGTATTCGCGACACCGCGCACGAATTCAATGTCGTGACTGACCAGCGCGATTGTGCCTTTGTAGTTTGCCAGCGCATCCTGGAGAGCTTCGCGCGCATGGATATCCAAGTGCGTCGTCGGCTCATCGAGGAGTAGGAAATTGAGTGGCCGCAACAGCAAGCGCGCGAGCCCCAACCGCACTTTTTCACCACCGGAGAGCACCGCGACTTTCTTTTCTATCGCTTCGCCGTGAAAGCCGAAGCTCCCCAGAAGGCTGCGCACTTCGGCTTCACTGCGGTCATTCGCGTAACTTTTCGCCGTCTCATAGAGTGTCGCGTCCGGATTCATCGTCTCGGCATAATCCTGTGATTGATAGCCCTCAAGCACGCCATGACCGGTGATGACACGCCCCGCTGTCGGCGACATCTTGCCGGCAATCAGCCGCAGCAGCGTCGTCTTGCCCATGCCATTGAGGCCGACGAATGCCGCGTGGTCGCCCCGCATCAACCGCAAATTGCATTTCGAGATGACATCACGCTTGCCGTCGTAAGAGAAACACATATCCTCCAGCCGCACGACTTCATCGCCACATCGCGGCGGTTCCGGCAGACGAATGCGCGGTCCGCCAGTCGCCACTTCCTGTATCTCGACATCTTCCAATTTATCAAGCTGCTTCTGACGGCTCTGCGCTTGCGCGGCTTTCGACGCTTTATACTTAAAACGGTCGATAAAACGCTCAAGTTGCTCCTTCTTGCGGTCGATATTGCGCTTTTGCGCCAGTAGTAGCTCATGTTTTGCTTCGCGCTCATGCATATACTGCGCATAATTGCCCGTGTAACGCGTGACATGGCCGCCCATCACTTCAAGCGTGACATTGGTCAGCGAATTGAGCAAATACCGGTCGTGCGATACTAGCAGCAGCGTTCCGGGGTAATTGCGCAGATAATCGCGCAACCATTCGACTGCCGGCACATCCAAGTAGTTGGTCGGCTCATCGAGAATCATGATGTCAGGCTGTGAGACCAGCACACGCGAGAGTTCAGCGCGAATCTGCCATCCGCCCGAGAAGCACTTGAAGTCGTCATTGAAGCGCGCTACCGCAAAGCCCAATCCACTCAAAATCGTCTCCGCGCGATTGCGCAGTTCATAGCCGCCCAGATGCTCAAATCTAGTCTGGAGATTGCCCAGACGCTGCAACAGCTTCTCCTGATCTTCGCCAGTGACACTCTGCAACTGACTCTCCAGACGCTCAATCTCCTGCTGAATCTGATTGACCTCCGGCATCGCATTCTCGACATAGTCGATTAAAGACGAATCTATCGCATGGGCATTAAGCTGCTGACGAACATATCCCATGCGTAATGACGACGGATAAGCGATTTCACCGTGGTCCGGTGTGCTACGCCCGGCCAGCATCTCCAATAATGTCGATTTACCCGCGCCATTCGGGCCGACAAAACCCACGCGCTCTCCGTCATGAACCGCAAAGTTTGCATCGACAATAACCTGCTGACGCCCAAAATTTTTGCTTACGTTGATAAACTGAATCATAAAATCAGAAACTACAGAATTCCCAACCGCTTTTGGCATCTTTCACACTCGCGCGCGCCATTTGCATAATTTAACCCCTGATTCTGTGTACTGGCTTCAATAATGCGCTATAATGCAAACGCGCGTTCCACGGATAGCTCCCGCAGAACGCGCGTTTTGTGATTTCAATACGCGATTTGGTTAGAATGCGATATTCAGAGCAACACCGCACCAGAAGTTGGTCTTGTTGTTGTTCTCATCATCCTTCCAGCACTGACGGACTTCGTCGCGAACCGGGACACTCATTGCGACATACGGAGCAAGAGTCAAGTAGTCATTCAGCGCGATTTCAGCAGTCAAGATAAACTCGGTAGCGTTGATGGAGTTGCTGTCGAACTCATAAGCATCACGGTTGTGATGAGTGCTGCCCCAGTACCAGTTGTTCTCCAAGCTCAAAGTGACGTCATCGCTGACAACTTTCGATGCGGCGAAACCGAACTGGCCATAGACATCATTGAGACGGATGTCGTAGTCAAATTCAGCATACGGGGAGAGTGCCCAGACATCAGAATTCAGCAGATTGTCGCAAGTGATGATCAATGCCGCCGGAATCTCTTCGTCCGGAATATCAGTCATGCCCTGGTAGTCGTTGTAACCGATGTTGAGCTCGACCGAGACATCACCGATGCCTGCGATGCCGGCGAATGTGTGGACATAGCCAACCAAATAATCCATTTCAACGCACTGGAATTGGCGATCATGGTTATAGCCAGTCTCCTTGCCGTTGAAATCGGTCAAGTCGATCATGCGAGTCAAGCTAGCATAAACGCTGTCAGTGTCAGTCAAATCATAATTGAACTGCACGGAATCGGTGAAAATCGGGTCGGGGTTGCCAATCATGCCATCGCTGGAATCCTTGGCATCAACCGCAAGACCAATCTCGACCGACCACGCTTTCTCATCCTCGGTCGCGACCGCTTCCTGATCAGCCGCAGCTGGAGCAACCGGCGCCGCATCCTGGGCAAACGCAGCACATCCCATGAATGCAACTGCAGCAAAAGCACTGAAAATGCTGTTTTTCATTTGTACTTCCTTCTTATTTTTAGTTTGTGTTACCTAATACTTAACAAAATTCTTCGGCTTTGTTAGCAACTTCTAACAAGCAATGCCGTGTGTCAATGCGCTTAATATAATGCTGTGATATAAATTTCAAATTAGCACACGCTAATTTTCTTGAATTATAGTGTACACTAGTTCTCATCCACGCTGACTTGCATTTTTTTCTGCGTTACATTATCGCTAACGCCAATCAAAAGCGCGTACGAATTCACGCGACCATATCATCTTCATCTTTTTTTGCAATACTATGTCCGATACAAAACACTCAATCAATATTGCATTCCTGTGGGCAATTGTATTTGTGCTTCTTGTTGCACTCATTTTTGTGCCGGGCGTGATATATAAAGTGCTAATCGGCATCATACTACTGTCTTGTCTCTTCTTTGCTGTGTTGCATTACATGCACTGCATTCCATTGCTCAATAGTGTCATCCTCGATCAATCACTGCCCAGCGGCACTGGCGATGCGCCGGAAGTAAGCATTGCGCGTTCCGAGCTTGTCGGGCGATATGGCAGTGCGCTGACCGATCTGCGCCCTGCCGGAATCATGCTACTCGATGGCAAGCGCATCGATGTGGTCACGACCGGCTCCTATATCAAGCGCGGCAGTGAAGTCCGTATAGTCAGCGAAAACGGTACCGAGATTGTTGTTGAGCAAGTAACAGATTAGCATTCTATTCCGCAAAATGAAATTCACGATTGCAATTTTTCTTCAAAGACCGGGGCTGATTTCGCTCACGATGAGCGATGCGCAAGCACAGCATCTCGCGGAGCTTCTGCCCGATTGCAGAATCATCCAATGCCATGATGAAGCGGAATTCATTGCGGCATTGCCACAAAGTGATATTGTGCTGACATGGACATTTCGGCAGGAGTGGTTTGATTTAGCGCCAAAGTTGCGGTTAGTCTCGACACCTGCGGCGGGCAAGGACTACTTCACGGTCGAATGGCCGAATGGCATCGCTCACTGGAATGGAAGTTTTCACGGACGCATCATGGCGGAAAGCGCAGTCGGGATGCTGCTCGGGATGTGCCGCGGCATCTTGAGCGCATGTACGACATATCGCAATGATGCCTGGCCGCGCACGCAGATTGACGCAATGAGCACGACGCTCTTCGGCAGCACAGTCACAATTTGCGGATTCGGCAATATCGGACGCACTATCGGAAAATGTCTCAAGCCATTCGGCGTACGCATCATCGGCGTATGCGCGCACGCAGGCCATGATGCACCGGAGTATTTCACCGAAGATGACTGCATTATCACGACAGACTGCGTCGATAGCGTACTGCCATCGACAGACCACCTTATTCTCGTGATGCCGCGCACTGCGCAAACCGACGGCTTTCTTTCACGCGAGCGGCTGAAGCTACTGCCGGCGCATGCAACTGTCAGCAACCTCGGGCGTGGCAATGCAATTGACGAAGCGGCACTGTGCGATGCGCTGAACAACGGTGCGTTAGCCGGTGCATGCCTGGACGTCACGGCACTTGAGCCGCTGCCGGCGAATTCGCCATTACGGCAATGCCGCAATCTCTGGATTACACCGCATTCCTCCGCATTTAGCCATCGATATATGGATTACTTCGCAGAGGAGTTTGCGCAACGTCTAAAATCAGACGCTTCTATGCGGATTCAGTAGGAAATATTATAGTACGCTACATTACTTTGTCAATCCGTCACCATACGCATTTTCTGTGCGGCGATGGCCAGTCGGATTCTTCATATATGCTCTAAATTATAACTCATGAAAACTTCACTGAATTGGTTGAAGGACTACACGGATATTCCGTGGAGCGCCCAGGAATTAGCGGATCGCCTGACGAAAGCGGGCTTGGAACCCGAGGGAATTGAGACGACCGGAACCATCCCCAATGGCATCATTGTCGCGGAGATTCTTTCGCGTGTACCGCATCCCAATTCAGACCACATGAGCATCTGCATGGTCAATCCCGGCAGTGGCGAACCATTGCAGATTGTCTGCGGTGCGCCCAATTGCGATGCGGGATGCCGTGTTCCGCTTGCGCCCATCGGCACTGACTTCGGCGGCGGATTCGTAATCAAGAAATCCAAATTGCGCGGCGTTGAGTCCTGCGGCATGATGTGCTCCGCAAAAGAGCTCGGTCTCTCCGAAGACCACACCGGATTGCTGATTCTGCCGCCGGATACGCCGCTTGGCAAGAGTGTCCGCGATCTCTATCAATGCGACACGGTGATTGACTGGGAAGTGACGCCGAACCGCCCGGACTGGCTCTCGCATATTGGCATTGCGCGTGAGATTTGCGCGCTCAGCGGCAAAGAGTTGCATCTTCCCGAACCGCACATCAAGATTCGTCCGGGTTCCAATGCCGCAGATTATGCATCCATTCGCATTGATGCGCCGGAATTCTGCCCACGCTATATCGGCCGTGTCTTCGCTAATGTCAAAATCGGTCCGTCGCCGGACTGGATGCGCAAACGCTTGGAAGCAGTCGGCTTGCGTTCCATCAACAATGTCGTTGATATCACGAATTACATCATGCTCGAATTCGGGCAGCCGCTGCATGCATTTGACTTGAATCACCTTGATGGTCATCAGATCATCGTGCGCCGCGCGGCCGACGGCGAGGAAATCACTACGCTGGACGGCACGCATCTTAAGCTCACGCACGAGAATCTGCTGATTGCCGACAAGAGCAAGGGTGTTGCCATCGCAGGTCTCATGGGCGGCGAAAATTCCATGATTACCGACAATACCACTGAAGTGCTGATCGAATCTGCGGCATTTGACCGCACCAACATCCGCCTCACCAGCCGCGCGCTGAACAAAGCGACGGATGCCAGCTATACATACGAGCGCGGCGTCTCTCCCGAGACCGCAGCACTGGCCAGCGCACGCGCTGCGTCACTGCTTTGCGAACTGTGCGGCGCAGAACAGCTTGGCGAAGCGATCGATTGCTATCCGCGTCCATGGCAGAGCGAGACCATCACATGCAATGCATCGCGCATCAACGCGCTGCTCGGCATCAAATTGACGCCGGAGGAAATCGCTACAAATATCGCTAGACGCGGCATCGAAATCAAGTCTATCGCGGGCGATGAAATCACAGTCGGCACACCGTGGTGGCGCTTCGATCTACACGCACCAGTCGATTTCGTCGAAGAAGTCGCGCAAATGACTGGCCTGGACGCAATTCCGGAAAATGCGCCAGTCGCATTGCTGGGCGGCTCCGCAAAAGACGACAAGTATTTTGCGACACAACAGATGCGCGAACGCCTTTCGTCGCTGGGTTTAGACGAAATCATGAATTACACGATGTGGTCTTCCGCGCAATGCCTCGCCGGAACCGCATTAAGCGAAAGCGACTTGCTGACAGTCTCCAACCCGATTTCTTCGGATGCGGCATTCTTGCGTCCGACGCTGTTGCCGGGATTGCTCCAAGTAGTCGAGCACAATGTCTGCCACAGCCAGCATGATTTGGCACTCTTCGAAATCGGTCGTGTCTTCAAAATGGTTGATGGCAAGCCCTGCGAGCATCAGCAAGCGGGCATCGCAATGACCGGCCATCTCCATCCGGAACTATTCGGCAAAGCAAAGGACGCGACAGTCGATTTCTTCACGCTCAAGGGCGTTGTCGAAGGACTGCTTGATGCATGCGACTTGACTGGCTTCTACCGTTGTGAAGCAGCCGATCATCCGGCATTCAAGAAGGGCGTCTGTGCAAAGATGGTTTCGAAGAACCGCAAGGATCTCGTCTGGTTTGGTCAAATCAACTCCGCGCTCATCAAGAATGCAAAATTGCGCTCACCGCTCTTTGTCGCGTTAATCGACACTGAGATGCTAGCGGTTGCACCGCATCCGGCAAAGAAATACACCGAGCTGCCGCAATTCCCGTCAGTCGAACGCGACATCTCATTCCTAGCGCCGCTGAATCTGACCAACCAGCAAGTAATCGATGCGGTCAATTCGCTGAAAATCCCCGGCATTGTCAAAATC
>CAVGNO010000055.1:0-7402 GCA_963630475.1 Blautia faecis
ATCCCCCCCCCCCCCCCGTCTGCCGTTTCTCGGTGGCCGCGTGCGGCGGTTTGGCGTAGGGCCGGGGCTTGTCCCCGGCCTTACAATTTCCCCGTGGGCGCGTGTTTGTCGGCACGCGCCCTTGTTCTGTGCCCGGGGCGCAAGCTCCGGGGGTTAATCCCTCAAAGCGCCCCCCAAAAAAAAAGAAAAAGCAAAATCCCCCGCTGGTGATAGGGAACCAGCGAGGGATTTTGCTTTGGATAAAGGATGCCTTAGAATTACTTCTTGCACTTGCTGCAGCCGCCCTTCTTGAATTTGGCAGCGGCTTCTGCGCTCACGAAGCAGGTCAGGTTGCGACCATCAGCGGTCTTTGCCTTGTAGGCGGAACGGCCGTTATCGTAGGTGACGCATTCGAGAACTTCTGCCTCGACACTCTTGCGTTCCTTGACATCCCAGAATTTTGCTTTCATCGGTGTTATTCCTTTTTTTGGTGGCTTTTCCGCACTCATGACGAGACGGTAAAAATGGCTCCGCGTACCTGTTTCAGTGTGTTACTACGTGGAATCACTAATATTTTATACAATTTTTCTGTTTTTTCAAGTAGAGACTTCAATTATTTACAACATTTTTCGCGAAAAAATGCGTTTTTCGCGGTTTTCAGCGTGAGTCCCTAGAGAAATGCGCGTACTTCCGCGATGTCGGATGCGTTGCACAAAACCATCGCGAGACGGTCGAGGCCGATAGCAGTCCCCGCCGCTGGCGTCATGCCATCCCACATCGCATTCATGAAGGGCTGATCCATCGGATAAACCGGCCGGTTGTCATTATAGCGCAGTTGCGCAGTTGCTTCAAATCGGCGCTCCTGCTCGGCTGGCTCGACGAGCTCCGTGCACGCATTGCCGATTTCCAGTCCGGCGATATAGAGCTCCCAGCGCGCGACAAAGCCCGGTTTGCCCGGCAGCGCTGCGGAAAGACCACTGCATTCGATCGGGTATTCGGTGAGAAACAGCGGCGCATCGATGCCTAAATGCGGCTCGACTTCAGTGCACAGCACCGTCTCGAACTCGCCAGCCGCAATGCAGTCATGCAGATTCCTGCCCGCATAACGCTCAAATGCGTCGCTGACAGTCATGCGTGGCCACTCGTCCGCAAAATTGATTTGGTGTCCGCGGAAGGGCAGTGCGGATGCGCCTGGCGCAATTGCATCGACACAACGGCGAATCATCGACTGCGCGTCATCCATGAGCTCTTGCCAATTGCCGCCTGCGCGATACCACTCCAGCATCGTGAATTCAGTGCGGTGGTGATCGCCGTGCTCGCCGAGACGAAAACACGGCCCGATTTCATAGAGACGCTCCCAACCCGCCGCTAACAGCCGCTTGAGATGTAGCTCCGGCGATGTGCGGAGCCAGTAGCCGTCATCGGCCGGCACCGCATCGATATAATCCTCCAGCGCAGGCGCACTCAACCGCACTGGTGTCGTCATCTCATCGAAGCCCGCTTCGGCAAACCATGCGCGCAATGTGCGCAGCATCAACGCGCGTTTGCGCAAATTGCCGCGCAATGACGCCAGATGCTCCTTTTCCGCACGCGCCGCATCGCGGTCGCGCTCAAATGTCAATAATTGCCCCATATCTCACACGTTGTTATCAACGAAGAAAATTTATCGGATGTTGGCAGTCTGCTTCACGCGCAACACAGGGAAGAGTGGGCGGAAGAGCGTGCATTCCGAACGGTAGCTGATCGGATGCGTTGCATTATCCAGGTCAATCGTGAAGAAATCGTGGAATGTGCTGTCCAAGAAGAATGCGCGAATCTGCAGTTTCCCTGCGTCATCCCAAGCTGCGCTGGCCGCGATTGGATGCGCGATCGGGTCTTGCAAGCGGATGCATGAAATGCGGTGGCTGCCAAAGCCGGCACGCAACTGCTGGAAGCCATGCGTCGTATCGAATGTGAGCGCGCATTCGTCTTCGCCGAACTCGACACTGCATGAGAGGATTCCTGCGTAGTTCTTCTCGAATTCGAAGACGCGGTTTGTGCCGCGCTTGGTGATGTCGCCTGGCATCGTGGGCAAAACCAGCTCATCTGCGAGTTTCAGCAGCGATTGATGTGCTGCGGAATCCTCCGGCAGTGGCGCATCTTGAATAGCCGGGAGTAGTATGCTCCACAGCACATCTTCCATGATTGCGCCCATATTGGCCATCGCCGCATTGATTGCAATCACTATGTCGTATTGCGGGAGAATTATCGAGTACTGTCCGCACGCGCCATCTGCACGGAAGCCGAAACGCGACATCCAGAACTGGTAGCCGTAGCCATTGTTCCAGTTCGGCCCTTTCGGAGCGTCCTCTTCAATGTCGGTCTCGGTTTGGAGGCTGGTCGCTTCCGCGACATAATCCGCTGGGACGACTTGTACGCCATCCCAGACACCGTGATTCAAAATCATCTGGCCGAATTTCGCAATGTCTTTCGTCTTCAGATAGAGCCCGATGCCGCCGAGGCTGACGCCATCCGGGGATTCCTCCCAGATGCCCGGGACAATGCCCATCGGCGCAAAAAGCCGCGACATGAGATATTCGCGCAATGTCACGCCCGCGACGCGCTGTACTGCCGCGCTGAGCATATATGTCGCCGCAGTGTTGTAGACAAAGTGCGTGCCCGGCTCGTATTTAAGCTTCGAAGCGAGAAATCCGCGCGCAAAGACGCCGTATGCTTCGCGGTGATTCAAATCCAGCTCGCCAGTCATTGCGCCGTATGCGCAACATTCGTGCCCACTGCGCATCGTCAGCAAATCACGCAATGTCACTTTGCGCATCCGCTCATCTGTGATGACGCTGTCGAATTCCGGGAAAAACGACGCAATTGTATCGGTGAGCTTCAGCAATCCCTCATGCTGAGCAATGCCGATTGCGACCGATGTGAAGCTTTTGCTCAACGACCACAATGCATGCGTGTTTTCCTTCGCGTATGGCGCCCAGTAGCCCTCGAAGAACTGCTTGCCATGCCGCAGCATGACAATGCCGTTCATGAATTCCAGTTTGTCCAATCCGCGGATAACTTCCGCGAGCTTGCTGGATGAAATCCCGACACTCTCGGGCGTGACTTTCTCAAATGCTTTCATTATTGCTGACTCTTAACTAATCGTGCTTTTCGTGGATAAAAAAAAAACGGGTAATCGTTTCCTATCTTGGTCCCGCCCCCCCCCTTCGTGCATTTCGTGCTTTTCGTGGAAGAAAAGAAGCCCCCCGGGTAATCGTTTCCTATCTTGGTACCGTCCCACCTTTCGTGCATTTCGTGCTTTTCGGGGATGAAAAAAGCTTTACGATTTGTTGGAATTTGTCGGATTTGGCCCCGAAGAAATTTGCCGCTAGTTGCAGGATGAATCCGCGCGTCCCACCCGCTTGCTCGATCTCACGCAGAAACGCTAGCTGCTCCGCTTCACTAAATGGCAGTGGCGTCCCGTCTTCGCATGCAAGCGCATAATCGCGCAGTAGCCGCGGATTCTTGAGCAGCCCGCGCGCTGGCAATGCGCCGTCTACGCCTGTCTCGTCAATCATCCGGCGGATTGCCGCAACCGTGAATAAGTCCCCCGATCCCAATACGACAATTCCCGGCAATGACTCGCGGATGCGCTTGAGCCGCGCTAGCCCGTCCGCAATCGGACGATAGCCCTCCGCGACTGTGCGGAAATGCACTGCAACGACATCCGGCTGCACTGCGTTGAGCATCGGCGCGAGCCGCTCGGTAAAATCCGGCTCCGACCACCCCGCGCGCAATTTGACGCAGATTGGCGTCCCGGGGGATGCATCGCGCATCGCTAGAAGCGTCTCGCCAATCCATTCCGGATGCTGGAGATGCCAGCCGCCGGCGTGACTGCCCACGACTTCACCGCTGGGACACGCGCAATTCAAATCAAGTGCTGCCGCGCCAAGCTCGGCAAGCCGGTGCGCGGTTTGCGCAATGCGCCCTGTGTCGCAGCCCATCAATTGCGCAATCACTGGCAGCCCCGTCGCAAGATAAGGCGAAAGCCACGCGCGCAACCGGCTGTAGCGCGGCACACCCGTCGAAATGCGCAGAAATGGCGTCCACCAGCCCCGAACCCACCGGTGCGCAGTCAGCACAGCAAGCCAGCTCGGCCCGATCACGCCTTCCATCGGTCCCGGAAGAATCAATGCGCCATCCTTCTCGCGCGCAAATCGGTTGAATATGCTGACGTCCGCCATGCTCGAATTCCCTGAAAATCGTAATGCCGAGTAATGTAATTGAAGTGGCATTTATTGTAGCTGAAATCAATGCGCGTTATAGGCAATAATTATCATCTCATACATTGAAAAACGAAGAATCCGGGTTACATTATGCAGTTTGCTTACAATTGTTTCAACAGTAAATCACATATAGAACACTAAACCAATGAAGACATTCCTTCCCAAAGTTGATGAGATCGAACGCAAATGGTGGGTGATTGACGCCGACCACCTTGTGCTCGGTCGCCTCGCTCGCCAGATCGCTATGATCTTGCGCGGCAAGAATAAGCCGATTTTTACCCCGCATCTGGACTGCGGTGACTACGTCATCGTCAAAAATGCGGCTAAAGTGGTCATGACCGGCCGTAAAGCTACTGACAAAGAGTACCAGGACTTCAGCGGATGGGTCGATGGCTTGAAGCGCACAACCGCTGATGTGATGCGCGAAAAGCACCCGGAAGAAATCATCCTCCGCGCTGTCTGGGGCATGATGCCTCACGGTAAGCTGGGACGCGCCCAGTTCCGTAAGCTGAAAGTGTATGGCGGCGAACTGCCTGCACACCAGTATGCTGCTCAAAATGCTCAGCCGCTGGACGTCAAGCTCTCTTAATGGCCAATTTAAGATAAGGTAAAATAAAGGTTATGCCTCAAGATAATGAAGTAATCATCACGGTCGGTCGCCGGAAGTGCGCTAGCGCCCGAGTCCGTATGACCGCCGGTACCGGCAAGATCACTGTCAATAAGCGCGCTTTCGAAGACTTCTTCACCACCGAAACCGTTCGTGGTTATGTCCAACAGCCACTCGTTCTCACCGGCAAGAGCGCTGATTATGATATCTACGCGCTCGTCGATGGCGGCGGCGTGATGGGCCAGGCCGGCGCGCTGCGCCACGGTATCGCTCGCGCTCTCGAAAAGGACGACGAGACACTGCGCCCCGCTCTGAAGAAAGCCGGCATGCTCACTCGCGACTCACGCGAGAAAGAGCGTAAGAAGCCCGGTCAGCCCGGTGCACGTAAGCGCTTCCAATTCAGCAAACGCTAATTCACGCGCAATACGCATCATCGCAAAAACGCGGTTCGCCCACACAGGCGGCCGCGTTTTTTGCGTATGGTGTGCTGTGCGGGAAATATTTCCCGAAGCGTGCGCTTCGGGCACAGAACAAGTAGGGCCGGCGGCTTGTCCCCGGCCTAACGCGTGCGAAGAGACAGCACCATCCGTGCACATCACGGTACGTATCCCCCCGCGCCAGCCGTTTCCCGGCGGCCGCTGTCTCTCCGCACGCGCCCTTGTTCTGTGCCCGGGGCGCAAGCTCCGGGGGTTCTTCTCGGACAGCGCCCCCCTGCGGCGCACGCGCCATATCCCCCCCCCCCGTCAGCCGTTTCCCGGCGGCCGCGTGTTTGCCGGCACGCGCCCGGCGTTTTTGCGTATGGTGTGCCGCATGCCGCTATCCCCGCGCCAGCCGTTTCCCGGCGGCCGCTGTCTCTCCGCACGCGCCACTTGTTCTGTGCCCGGGGCGCAAGCTCCGGGGGGTCTTCTCGGACAGCGCCCCCCATCACACGATATTTTTTTCTAATGTGGATGGCAGTGGAATAAACGGTTGTTATATTACGCACATTGACGAATTTTTGTTTCGTTCCCAAAAGTTAAGATAAGGAGATTGAATTCTCATGATCAAGATTGGTATCAATGGTTTCGGCCGTATCGGCCGTATGGTTTTCCGCGCTGCGGTCGAGAACTTTGCTGATGACATCCAGGTCGTCGCAATCAACGACTTGCTGGATCCCGACTATCTGGCGTACATGCTGAAGTACGATTCAGTCCACGGCACCTTCAACCACGACGTCAAGGCATGCAACGAGAAGAAGGTCCTGGTTGTCGATGGCAAGGAAATCAAAGTCTTCGCAGAGAAGGCCGCTTATGACGAAGCAACTGGCAAGGCTCTGATCAACTGGGGCGATATGGACGTCGATGTCGTCGTCGAATCCACTGGTCTCTTCCTGACCGCAGAGAAGGCCGAGATGCATTTGAAGGCCGGTGCGAAGAAGGTCATCATGAGCGCTCCTTCCAAGGATGCCACCCCGATGTTCGTCTACGGTGTGAATGACAAGACCTACGCTGGGCAGAAGATCATCTCCAACGCTTCCTGCACCACCAATTGCTTGGCTCCGTTGAGCAAGGTCCTGAACGACAAGTTCGGCATCAAGCGCGGTCTGATGACCACCATCCACGCTGCAACCGCAACCCAGAAGACCGTCGATGGGCCGTCCAAGAAGGACTGGCGCGGTGGCCGTGGTATCCTGGAGAACATGATTCCGTCCTCCACTGGTGCTGCAAAAGCAGTTGGCAAAGTCCTGCCTGAGCTGAATGGCAAGCTGACTGGTATGTCGGTCCGCGTCCCGACCTCCGATGTCTCCTTCGTCGATCTGACCTGCGAGCTGAACACCGAGTGCACCTACGAGGAAATCTGCGCCGCAATGAAGGCTGCTTCCGAGGGCGAGCTCAAGGGCATTCTCGGCTACACCGAGGACGCAGTTGTCTCCACCGATTTCCGCGGCTGCGCGAAGACCTCCATCTTCGACGCGAAGGCCGGTATCCAGCTGGACAAGACCTTCGTCAAGGTCTGCTCCTGGTACGACAACGAGTGGGGTTACTCCAACAAAGTTCTCGAGATGGTTCGCGTCATCAGCAAGTAATTGCTGAATAAGCACATCTAAAGAATTCGCCTCCGCATCGCAGATAATTGTGATGCGGAGGCTTCTGTTTTTATTGCGGCTACTGCTGTGCGGTTGGATGCCAGACGAATATATTTAGCGACATTACGTTTTTTCGCGTATTTCGCATATTACAAAAAATAAAATTCCCCTGACTTCTACCATCAATGGAAAAGATTAAGGTTGCAATAATTGGTGTCGGTAACATGGGCTCCTCGCACGCAGTGTGTCTGAAGCAAGTGCCGACGGTGAAATTGACTGCGCTGTGCGACATCAATCCGGAAGCGTTCAAGCGTGTCCCGGAGGATGTCCGCGCCGGCGTGCAGTGCTTCGGTAGTGCGGATGAGCTGTTTGCCAAGGGCGATTTCGACCTCGTGATGATTGCGGTGCCGCATTATGCGCACCCCGATCTGGCGATCGCCGCGATGAATGCCGGCAAGCACTTCATTTTGGAGAAGCCGATCTGCG
>CAVGNO010000055.1:7530-12386 GCA_963630475.1 Blautia faecis
ACGGTTGCTCAAGGAATGCGCGAAACATCCGGAGCTGGTCAAGAGCGCGATGTTCAATCAGCGTACGAAGAAGCTACATATCCGCCTCAAGGAACTCATCGAAAGCGGCGAATTCGGCAAAATCAACCGCGTCAATTGGATTATCACCGACTGGTTCCGCACGCAGGCATACTACGATTCAGGCGACTGGCGTGCGTCCTGGCGTGGCGAAGGCGGCGGCGTGCTCCTCAATCAGTGCCCGCATAACCTCGACCTCTTCCAGTGGTTCTTCGGACTGCCCAAGAAAGTCGTCGCGCAAGTTAAATTCGGTAAATTCCACGATATCGAAGTCGAGGATGAAGTCAATGCATACCTCGAATACGAAGATGGCAAAGTCGGCAATTTCATCACGACTACTGGTGAATTCCCCGGCACGAACCGCTTGGAAATCTCCGCTGAAATGGGCCGTATCGTGATGGAAAATGACAAAATCACATTCCGCCGCAATGTCAAGCCCTGCAGCGAATTCTGCAAGACGACGCCGAAAGCGTGGGATCAGCTGGATAATTGGGAATGCACTATCCCTGTTCCCAACGAACCGGAAAATCTGACGCAACACATGCGCATTGTCACCAATGTTGCGGACGCAATCCTCAATGGCGCGAAGCTGATTGCGCCGGTGGAAGAGGGTATCCGCGGCCTCGAGCTGGGCAACGCAATGCTCCTCTCCGGCTGGCTGGGCGGCAGCGCAGTCGAACTGCCAATCGACAGCGCGGACTACGCACAGCGCCTCCAGAAGCTCATCGAGACTTCGCGCTATACGAAGAAGACGGTGACGACTAATGCCGACGCCGGCGATTTCAGCAAGTCATTCGGACACTAAAATTACGCGAAAAGCGCAGTGTGTCGCATCAGATGCACTGCGCGTTGTATAAAATTATTGGATGTTTGCGGAAGTCGCATTCAATATCGCGAGCGGACAAGTCTATGATTATATTGTCCCCCCGGAATTAATCGCGGATGCCAAGCCGGGATGCCGCGTCGTTGCGCCATTTCGCACAGAAGTCAAGGATGGATATATCATCCACTTGAAGGAAAAATCAAAGCGCGCTAATGTCAGAGCGCTCATCAAAATTGAGGATGCGTCGAAGCAGATTCCACCACAATTATTGAAGCTGGCCGACTGGATCTGCGAATACTATTGCTCGACTTACGAATGCGTCGTCTGGAATCTGCTGCCCGCAGTCATCCGCAAAGGGAAGATGCAAGCGCAGCAAGTCCTCTATTTCGAATTAACCGATAAGACTGCCGAGAGTGCGCCGGAGGAATACGCAGCGCTAACACCGAAGCGCGCAAAAGCGCTCAAGACGCTCAAGACACTCGGTGGCGCGTTGCCAATCAAGGAAGCTATCGGCGCATTGGACGCCAGCGCAGGCGTCCTCGACGCACTGGTCGATGCCGGATGGCTCGCGAAAGTGCCGCATAATCAGGACCGCAACCCCTTCGCAAATCTGAAAATCCTCCCCGACAGCGCGAAGACGCTCACGCAGGAGCAGTCCGACGCGCTGAAAATCATCACGACTGCAATTGATACGCCGCATAGCAAGCCAGTGCTGCTCTATGGCGTCACCGGCGCAGGTAAGACTGAAGTCTATCTGCAAGCAATCGCGCATTGCTTGGAACTCGGCCGCGAAGCAATCGTCCTCGTCCCGGAAATCGCACTCACGCCGCAGACAGTCACGCGCTTCCGCGCACGCTTCGGCGATAAAGTCTCCGTCCTCCATAGCGGGCTCAGCGATGGCCAGCGCTTTGATGAGTGGACACGCATTAACAGCGGCCGCAGCAGCATCGCAGTCGGCGCGCGCTCCGCGCTCTTCGCGCCATTTCGCAAGCTCGGACTGATCGTCGTCGATGAAGAACACGAGAATACTTATAAGCAGGACGAAATGCCGCATTACAACGCACGCGATGTCGCTGTCGTGCGCGGCATGCTGGAAAACTGCGCAGTCGTGCTCGGTACCGCGACGCCGTCGATGGAGTCATTCTATAATTGCACTTGCGGGAAATACCAGCTCGCGCGCCTCGCGCATCGCATCGAGTCGCATCCGCTCCCGCCGATCGAATTAGTCGATATGCGGCAGGAAAACCAAGCGCTTAAAAATGAACGCCATGCGTCCTTCTTCTCACGCCGCTTGACCGAACTCATTCATGGCCGCCTTGCTGATGGCGAACAGACGATGCTCTTCCTCAACCGTCGCGGCTATGCGACACAGCTGACATGCCCGATGTGCGGCTGGACTGCGACATGCGGTCAATGCGAACGCACATACACATATCACCGCAAAATCGGACGCCTCATCTGCCACCTCTGCGGCGCAGATGTCGATGCACCTGCGGAATGCCCCGCATGCGGCTGCAAAGAAATCCGCTACGGCGGCTTCGGTACCGAACGCATCGAAGCAGTCACGCGCGCTGTATTCCCCGATGCACGCATCGCACGGATGGACTCCGATACAATGACGAATGCCGAGTCATATCGCGCAGTGCTCGATCAGTTCCGCGCGCAAAAAATCGACATCCTTATCGGCACGCAGATGATTGCAAAGGGATTAGATTTCCCCAATGTCACACTCGTCGGCATTATCCAAGCCGATATCGGCCTCAATGTCCCTGATTTCCGCTCCGCTGAACGCACATTCGCGCTGATAACGCAAGTCGCTGGCCGCGCTGGACGCGGAAATCTCCCCGGACGCGTCATCGTGCAGACTTACACGCCGGATAACTACGCGCTCACGTGCGCACAACGCCACGACTACGACGCATTCTATCAACAGGAACTGCCGGGGCGCCAAGCGCTCGCATTCCCGCCTTTTTCACATTTGGTGCTCATCACATTCAAATCTGGAAACGAAGAACTTGCGCGCAATACCGCGACTATGCTCGACAGCATCCTCAAGCCGATGCTCCCGCAATCCGTGCAAGTCATCGGCCCCATGCCCGCGCCACTGCCCAAAATCGCTAATTCTTGGCGCTACCACTTGCTCCTGCGCTCCCCGGAAATCCGCGCACTCGTAAATGTCTACCGACAAGCCCGTACATACCTCCCCGCCGAACTCCTTCGCAAAGTCTACGTCGATATCGATGTCGATCCCCGCTTCCTGATGTGAATCTTCCCGAGGCGCGCGCCTCGGGCACAGAACGTGTAGGGCCGGCGGCTTGTCCCCGGCCTAACCGCGTGCGCAGGATATGGGGCCATACGGCGTGTGTTTGCGCCGGTATTTTTTTGGGGCGTAATCCGAGAAGAACCCCCGAGGCGCGCGCCTCGGGCACAGAACAAGGCGCGTGCGCAGAGACAGCACCCTCCGTTAATCTCCGTTTCCCTCCGTTTCCGTTTCCCTCCGTTATCTTCCGTTAAAATCCGTTATCCTCCGTTTCCGTTTCCCTCCGTTTTTCCGTTATATGCGTCTCCCCCGTCTCGACATCATCTTTTGTGTCATACTCGCGCTGCTCTGCTTCGCAGTATTCGGCAACGCGGTCACATTCGATTTCCTGCAAAACTGGGATGACGGCATTTTTGTGGTCAGCAATAAAGAGCTTGCGCTCACGTGGCATAACTTCATGCGCTATCTCGTGCATCCATTCCAGGATCTGTGGACGCCGCTGCCGATGTATTCGCTGATGCTTGACCACGCGATTGTCGGCTTGTCGCCTTGGCTGTATCATCTGCATAATATCGTCTTGCATATCATCGCGGCGATATGCCTCTACGCAATCCTGCGGAAATTGGATTGCACGCCGACTCTTGCGTTCCTGGGCGCGCTGCTGTGGGCGCTCAATCCGCAAAAAGTCGAGTCTGTCGCGTGGATTACCGAGCGCAAAGACGTCCTCTGCGGCGCGCTCGCATTCGGCGCAGTGCTCGCATTCCTCTACGACCGCGCGTATTGCGCTGCAGCGCTCTCATTCCTCGCAATTGCCGCAAAGCCTGCCGCGATTGCACTTCCGGGGATGTTCCTCGTCATCTGGTGGCTCCGCAAAGACACGCTTAATCAATGGCGACGCTATCTCATCCCCGCGCTCGGCGGCATCCTCGCATTCGCCGTATCCGCAGTCATCACTGCGCAGACGAATCCCGGCACGCTCGAAAAGATGCTCGCAGTGCCAATTCATAATATCTTCTGGTATCCGCTGACCGCAGTCATCCCCTTCGAAGTAAATCCCATCTATCCCGAAGTCATCCCATTGGATGCGCGTTTCTGGCTCGTCATCCTCATCGGTTCAGCGCTCATCCTCGGCGGTTGCATCCTCGCGCATTGTCTCGGCTTCCAGTTCCGGCACTATTTCGGGATGCTCCTGCTGATCGGCGGCAATATCGTTCCCGTACTCGGATTGCTCCACTACACCAACTTCCGCTACTGCGACCGCTATAACTACCTCGTCAGCGCAGTCGTCATCACTGCAGTGATGCTCCTCGCAGCGCGCCTGCAGAGCCGTCTGCACAGGCCATGGCTCCTCCCCGGCGCACTCGCATTGCTCGCCGCATTCTACGCGCTGCTCGCATGCCAGTATCTGCCCAACTGGTCGCACTGCCGGTATATCTCGCTCTACGCACTCGAGTCATCCGTCGTCCCCAATCGCAAAGCTGCCGAGATGGCAGTTCTGACCGCATTCAACGACAGCAACTTCGGTATGTGCGATTATATCAAGAAGACGGTCATCGAACGCCCACCATACGACGAAGGCCTCCATGACCAGAACGAAAATTTCATCCGCTTTATCGACGCGCATTGCGCAATGAGACGCAAAGACTACGCGACAGCACGCAGCAAATACCGCGAAATTCTTGAGACTGTAGTCGATGACGAAGTGCATCTCTCCTC
>CAVGNO010000056.1:0-12175 GCA_963630475.1 Blautia faecis
TAAAACGCAATCCCGACAATGCATGACATCGGGATGATGACAATTAACCAATCAATAAGAGTCATAGTAGTAGTGCTTGCTTAAAGAGATAATGGACAGATCGAAATGGGTACGGTCAGCGGCAGATCAGCGGTCGGTAAAATTCGGGGAAGGATGGGTTGGCACGGCCGGGTGTCGTAAAGCGGTTGAGCCGGATTTGCGAATAGATTGACAGATCCCATGCGGCGAAACGAATTGCTGCGACCATCCCGCCGTTGGTGACGCAGGGACGATCGGCAAGACCAGTGCGTTCCAAGTCATCCCATGACAGGAATAGTTCTGCGGTCCATCGGCTATCCCGTTTCAGACTGCGGTTCAATGTGCCGTCAATACTGACGCCGGTGCGGGGGCGTTGTAGCGTTTTCCCTTGCGGCGGGACGATGTAGACGGCGTTGGCCGCGTTGAGCTGAAGTTCCAGAAACGGCTCTCTGGCTTTGGCGTGACGTGCGATAAAGAGTTCGACCGCGTCCTCCAGCCACAGCGTGTCGCCGTCATTCATCCTAGCGGTGATGTCCACATCTTCCACTTCAAATGCGAAATAGAGGCCGGCCGCGGTCCAGAGCGCCGCTGCACGAACCGACTGCGCGAATTGTTCGCGGGCATATTCGACAGTGCCGGCTGCTCGGTAGATTTCTTCCCATTCCATATCGTTGCGGGGAAGAGCCGGACGGCTACCGTCGAGCGTGACCCACTGTGCGGTTTTCCAGGCCGCTTCATCGAGTCGTCCATCGACCGCTGGTTCGGCGGCTGCGCGCCGTGCGATGATTTCGGAGCCGGCGAGGCAGCTGGTTGCTGCGGCCAGAAGCAAAGCGAGTACTCTCGGTTTCATCGTTACAGGCAGTAGCTGAATCTGAGATCCTTGCATTCGCTGCGCTTTACGCCGTGCGCACTGCCATCGACCATCACCGCGTTTGCCAGACCAGTGTGGCGCATGTGCAGCGTCTTGTACGAAGCGTAGCCAACAGTGCCGAAATATTTGGCATCGCCGTGCTGGATGAAAAAGCTCTGTGCGTGATCGAGCACGGTGCATTCCACTCGGCGGCTGTCGCCGATCATCACTTCAAACTGCGGATTTTGCAGCTGCAGCAGATGGCGGTAGGAGGAGGATTTCACGCTACCGTCAGCGTTGTATCTGATGCCGCCGGAGTTGTCGTCGTTGCTTACCATGCCGTAGGTCAGGTACTCCTTGCTATCGCCTTTTTTCAGTACGAAAGGCTTTTGGGTCGGGCAGACGAACAGCGATGGTCTCCCTTCGGTCGGCGTCGGCAGATAATTGCAATAAGCAGTCTTATTGTTGTTGTCAATCCAGCCGGAGAGCAACTGCCACCAGCGAGAAACGTTTGTGCTTGAGGTTGTCGCGCAGGGCGGCAGCCAGTCCATGTAGTCGTTGGAATACATCAGGGACGCCATGCCGCACTGCTTCAGATTGTTGATGCATGTCGTAGCGCGCGCTTTTTCCCGCGCTTTGCTTAACGCAGGTAGTAACATGCTGGCTAGTATAGCGATAATCGCTATAACAACCAACAATTCAATGAGGGTAAAACGATGTTTCATGCTTATACTCCTTCTTATTTCAGGACAGGATGGATGTGGTTGCTTTGAATGATGTTTTCTCCCTGGCTTGCCGCCCTGACTAGTCGGAATTCGAGTGTGTCGTCATGCCAAGTCTGGAGAGTTAGCCGGTTTCCGACCGGCAGATCGAGCTTGAGGTTGCGTACGACCGGCATGTGGTTGTACACTACATTGAGTTCGCCATCGCGCAAGCTGATGCGCAAAGGCACGAAGCGGTCTTTGACCAGAGGCACTTGATAATACACATGTCCCGTGCCGCGTTTTGCGACCGGTCCCTGTACAAACCAGCCGTAGCCGACCCAGCCGTTGCCGTAGCCGACGAGGGCGGGACCGATCGTGAAGCGGAAGCGGCCCGGCAGTTTCACGAGCAGATCCATTTCCAGATCGCGGTCGAATGGATGCCGGAATGTTGCAATCGCGGCGTGCGAACCAGGGCGGGATTCCAGCCGGAAGCTGTCTCCTTCTGCGTGAAACGACACATTTTTGCGGTTCAGATTGGCTTCCCAGTCAGCAGAATCCGAAGTCTCGATTGTGAATGCGGGAGATGGCGTTGCGGCTTGAGGTGCGGAAGCCGCCGGGCTTTCTCCTGCATCGATGCGGATTACGTCGCAGCTGTGCGGTGCGAGTGTGCCGGTGACGGTGGATGAAGTAATGGTGCGGTTGGAAAGCAGTTCGACTGCGTGGAATTTCCCGTCAGCAAAGAGTTTCGAGAAGTCGAGCGTGTATTGTGCCGGTTCTGTGGTCAAGTTGCTGACTGCGATCAGCGCTTTGCCGGGAGCGGTATAGAAACTCATTTTGGCGCGTTCTGACCGGAATGAGATCAGCCCATCATTTTCCCAGAATGGATGGAATTTCCCTTTACCGCGCTCGAAGTCGCGAGTAAGCTCAAGGTCGTATCCCGCGTCTTCCGCTTGAAAGTTGCCGTTGAATTCGGTGTTGAACAGCAGAGAATAGGCGAGCGAACTATCCTGTGCCAGATAGTTGCGCCAGTGCTTCGACCAGAAGACCGAGCGCCAGCCCCACGGCAGGCCGCTGTAACCGACTGCGTAAACTGCTTCCGGCAGAAAATAGCCGGTGCGGAACCGTGTCATCTGTTCGCCTTCCATGTAGCCGTCGAAGAAGCTCAATGTGTTCACATCGAGGCCGCCGCCGGTGTGCGCCATCAGAGCGAACTGTTCTCCGGTATCGGTGAAAAGACCGCGCAGCCGTTTCAGGAAATTACGCTGTGCGACGACGCGCGAACTCATATCTTCCCACTTCGCATGACGGTCAAGCGCATCGACTTCGGCAAGTGCGGGATTGGCATCACCCCAAGCTGGGCTGGTGCCGTCGGATGCGATACCGCGGATGCCGCCTTGCTCGATCAGCTGTTTCCAGTAGTAGAGCTGCAATTCCCCTTCGGGACCGCGCTTATTGGTCGCGTAGCAGTCGTGTCCGCGATGCCGATAGTAGCGCCAGCGTGGCTGCAGTTCGAAATCAGTGTGGAATTCCTTCATGTACGGCGCATCTTCGCGCAATCCCTGGCATGTGTAGAGGATGCCGATCTTATCCTGTTTTTTCAGCTCGTCGGTCCACTTGCGCAGTTCCGGAATCTTACCGGTATCGGGATAGCCGTGCCATGTGCTCCACTGTTCCCACTGGCGTTCGGTCAAGTCACGAATCGGTCGTGCAGGTCGCGGTTTGGTCGGTGTCGGCTGTAGGAAGAAGCGGAATACCGTATCGCGCTCGAACTGCCCGGCGTCGTCTACGAAGTTGAATACCAGTTCGGTGGTTTTCTTTCCCGGAATCACTTCGATCTGGTGACGCTGATTCTTGCTGAAGAATAGTTCGGTGTCGAAGCTGAAGCTGATGCCGCGGTCATAAGTGCCGAGCCAGAATTGGCGGCCCGGGCCGCGGTATCCGGAGTGCGGGAGCGCAGCTGCGTCCTGCACGGACTGGCCGAGTAGTAGCAGCTTAGCATATTCGTTGGGAACCGGAATGCGGAGACGAACCGCATTGATTCTGCTGGAATCGACGCCGGGCAGACGGAATTTGACTTCCGTGAAGCCGTCGAACTCCATCCGGCTGCGGATTTCCAATGGAATCGTTCCGGCGGCAAGGCTGGCTTCGCCGCGGACATCATTGCCGGCGGAAACCAGCGTGTGGGTGCCCTGGAAACGGAGCTGCTGGCCGTCAGCGGTTATCTCGACCACCGCTTCGCAGGGCAATGCGAAATCGTTGAAGCTAAAGCTGTCATGAGCGAGTGTCACGCGGTTGCCATTTACAGTCGGAGTCGTCCATGGCGCGGGGCACTTTTCGCTGACATATTCGCGCGCGACCGCAGCATTGGCCCACTCCGGAGCGGTCACTGCCGGGCATTCCAGACTGGTCTCAGCAACGGTTTTGCCGGATGCGTCGCGGATAGTGAAGACCGCGTGGCGTGCGGGCTGGCTACCGGGCGTCAGCTTCTGGATTATGTATGCGATGTGCTCGCCGTCCGTCTGCACGATAGCATCGCGGTTGATTGCGCTCTGACCAGCCAGCTGCCGCTGTTGCTCTGGGAAGCCGGTGACGTTTAGTGTGCCGGTCAAGTGGTCCCATTTGCCGGTAAAGCGCGCTTTGCCGACGATTGCGCCGGTAAGCGGGCTGTACTGCAGCTCGGCGCGGCACTGTTTCGCGGCGGGATTGGGCTTGGGCAAGCTTTTTTCCACAGTGCGTTCCGCTTCCCGACCTGGAGGCAGCAACAGAATGGTTCCAAAGGGCATCGCTGCGTATCCTTTGAAACGCTTATGATTCCACGCTTGCGCTTCCGGTGCACGCCAGCGGAAGAAGTTTGCGTAGAGCTGCTTCCCTGCCGGATCGTCAAACCCACACGACCGGAATGGTATTTTGAATTCCGCTATCCACTGCTTGCCATGTTCACTGCTGACTGCGGCCTCGAAGAGCGCATTTTCCAGCGGCATTTCGTTGAACATCCGCTGGAGACTTCCGGCGGCATTGACTGTGTATGTGTAATAGAAGTCGGCGCGAGTTGCGCGGCCGCCCATCGCGCCTTCGTAACCGCCCATATTGATCGCTTCTTGCACTGCGACGTTGGCGTCGGGCTGGCCGAGGATTACGCTGAATGCATCGTCGGTGTGAAAGAGTAGATCGTCCCAGTCACGGCGGACTGACTGCGGCAGGCTGCTCTCCGGTTCGGTGCCAATCGCCGCGACATATAGTGCATCGGGCGTGTATTTGACCCGGAATTCGGTGGCCGGAACGCCGGGAATGCGGTTGTTGAGCTTGAAAATCCGGCGAAGCACCGCCGCGTCATCCCACTCGCCGGACGACAGCTTGCCGTCCAGCGTGACTGGCGCCGAAAGCGGTGGGACAGATGCCGTCGGTTCGGCGGCTCCAAGTGCACAGGCCGACAGAATGACGGCCGTCAGTGATACGAAACGGGAGAAAATCATGTTGTAGGGTTCCTCGATAGTTATGCGAAATATTTTCCGGTGGTTTTGCGTAGCGTCATTACCGGTTCGATTTCAATTGTATGTTCACAAAGCGGACGATGTTCCATCAGACTGCGTAGCAGATAGACACCCTTGAAGAGTGCCTCCGGAGCATTCCATGCGATCGAACTGACGGCAGGGAAGCTCTGTTCTGCTTCGGTCGGGGAACTGCACGCTAGCAGACTCAACTCTCCGGGCACGCGGACACCGGTTTCGCATGCCGCGTACAGGATGCCGCGCGCCGCGCGCCCGTCAGTGCAGATTAGTGCGGAGGGGCGGTCGGCGCGGCGGAACAGCTCGCGCCCCCATTCGACCGCTTCGGTCATCGTGTCAGCATCGCTTGCAAGCGCGAAGCGAGCATTCCACTCCGGCCGGGATTCCAGGCCGAATTCCTGGACCGCACGCAGAAAGCCGGCTTCAATTTGCTGCTGACGGCGGTATTGCAGCGGCCCTCCAGCCAGCCCAAAGCGACGATGGCCGAGCGCGACTAGATATTGCACCGCTTTGTAAAACGAAAGTGCGTAATCGGACATGATATTGTATTCGGATTCCTCTTCAAATGCGACAAAGGGAAATTTCGGATTCTTTTGCAGCCATTCGCGCAACGCAGGAGAGATGACGCCTCCGTGCAGTACACCACCCGCCAAGCCGTTGGTCAGCAACGCCGGGATTTTTTCCGCTTTGGTCAAGTCGTAATATTCGATCTGACAACGCAGACCAAGCTCTTCGCATTGACGGATGAAGCAGGAAATCATCGGCATGAAATAGCCGGAGCCAAAAATCCGCTCCGGAATGTCGCTGACGATTAGCCCGAGATCGTTGTTCTGCTTCTGCTTCAACAGCTTGGCGGCAAAATTCGGTTCATAGTGCATCTCATGCGCTACTTTGCGCACACGCTCGCGCATCGCCGCTGAAACAGTGCCTGTGCCGTTCAGCGCAGCCGATACCGCTGCGACCGAAACACCCGCACGATCCGCAATATCCTTCAGTTTTACCACTTGAGTCCTTATCATTTTATAGAAGATTCTTGTAACGATTCATGAAACGTTCTATATTATACAAAATCTGTAATGAAAAATCAAGGGGTAGAAGATAATTTTTTTAGAATTGCGGCAAAAAAATCGTGTTGCGCGTTAGCCGACTTTTAGGGGTGTCACTCTTCCTGCACTGAGTCAAGCTTTAGCCATCCGACCGGAATTGTGACGAAATCGCGTTCTTTCCAGCGCGGATGGGGCAGAGTAAGCCGCGGCGTATTGCAGTGCACGCCATTGCATTCGATGATGTCGATATCGAGTGTTCGGGAATGCCAATGCGGATGGTTCGCGGGGCGTCCGCACTGCACTTCGATGGATTGCGTTAAATCCAATAATTCCTCGGGGCTGCCATCCCATTCGCACAAAATCGCAATATTGGAAAAATCTGGTGCGCCTTCTTCACAGCCGACTGCCGGATTGCGGTAAACCGGTGAGACGCGCTTAATGCGCACGCCGCATTTTGATAATGCCGCTTCCGCAGTGCGAAATGTCGCTTCGACATCGCCGAGATTGCCGCCTAATGATAGGATTACCACGTCAATTCTACTCCTGTGTTATTTGCGACAAGCGTTGCTTCTACGCCAACTGGCAATGGCTGCGAGGGATGACAATGACCAAATCGGCATCCACTCACTACCGGTCCGTCGATAAATGCGGCGTATTCGGCGAAAATTTCGGGGAGTTCTTCCGCGTCATCCGCTTCGCTGAATTGTCCGAAGATGACGCCGGAGAGTTGCGCGAGAATGCCGCAAAGACGCAACTGGCTGAGGATGCGGTCGATTGCGTGCGCAGGGACATGGATGTCCTCAAGCACTAGGATTGCACCGCGAAAATCGGGTAAATACTGTGTGCCAATGAGACATTGCAGCATCGTGAGATTGGCCGGGTAGATGCGTCCACGTGCAGTGCCAGTGCGTAATGCAGTCGTCGTATTATCGCGATATGCAGTGCACTCACCGCTGATGATTGCGCACATTGCATCGTATTCGCGCGCAAATGCATCGTATGCATCGCTTGCCAGATTCCAGCCGGAGCAGATCATCGGGCCATGCAGGAGATGCGTGCATCCGCGACTTGCTGCTGCCAGAAGCAGTGCACTCACATCGCTATAGCCAATAACCCATGCTCCGCTTGCACGCAATGCCGCGAAATCGATACGGTCAAGACAACGCGTGACGCCATAGCCGCCGCGTGTCGCAATCAGCGCTTGCAGTGACGCATCGCTGACGAGACGATTGAATGCATCAGCGCGCGCGGCGTCCTCGCCTGCTAGGCGCCGCAATGGCGTAAGCACTGGCGGATCGACGACGCAACTCACGCATTGCCGTAGCGCCGCCATCCCTGCCACATAACGCGCTTCGTCCGGTTGGGATGATAGCGAAAAGACGCCGACTCGCTGGAACGGAAATGCTCTCATATCTTTTTTTCTTCTTCCACGAAAAAATGCAATGATTGACGTGGGATGGATATTTCGTGGAATTGGGTTATGATGTTTTGGGGAGAAGTGCTGCGATGCGTGCGCAATCCAGTGGAGTTATTCCGGCTTTATATGGCCAGTCGCTGTCGGTAAGCACGCGTTCTGGCGGCAGTGATTGCGCTAGCGCACGGAGGCGTTCGGCGTTGTCATTGCATAAGACGCTTCCGAAGGAGAGTCGGCATTGCGGGAAGCGCTTGAGCAACTCCGTTGCAATTTCAGCGCTTGCGGAAAAGCTGTGGATAATAATTTTGCAGTCGCGATGACGGCTCATGATGCTCATGAAGTCATCCCATGCTTTGCGGATATGCAGATTTGCGATGCGCTGATATTTTTCCGCAAGCTTCAGCTGTTCCTCGAATGCATATTGTTGAGTAATGCGATCTGGAGCACCGTAATGCACACGCGCGTAATCCAGACCGATTTCGCCGACTTGCAAGTCATCGCATAATTGCAATTTCGCGTCTAGCTCATCCAACGACAGATCGGTGACTTCCTTCGCATACCACGGATGGATGCCCCACGCAAATTGCAAACCAGGGAAGAGCTGTGCATGCGCTTCCGGCAGATGCCATTCTCTGCGATGCGCTGTGCAGCCAAATGCGCCGGTTAGCCCGCATTCACGCCATTGTTGCCATTGCAATGGCGTGAGCGTCGAAAAATGAAGATGCGAGTCAAACAATCCGGTATCGGTTACAAGAAGTATTCTACGCCAGAACGGAAGATTCCTTGGTCCTTCTTGCCGGGGATATTCTTGGCGATGTTGTCTTCCCATGAGCGTTCAGAGTGACCCATCTTGCCGAGGATGCGTCCATCCGGTGAAGTGATGCCCTCAATTGCGCAGACAGAACCATTGGGATTCCACGGCATCGCATCAGCTGGCTTGCCCGAGAGATCCGCATATTGGAATGCGACTTGGCCGTTGGCAAGCAATTGCGCTACTTGCTCCGGTGTCGCACAGAAACGCCCTTCGCCATGCGAGATGGCGACTGCGTGCATTTCGCCGACTTCCGCGTGCTTCAGCCACGGCGATTTTACCGATGTCACAACTGTGTTGGCCATGGTTGCCGCGTGACGTCCGAGGTTGTTGAATGTCAGTGTCGGCGCATCGCATGTCAATGCCGGCAGCACTTCGCCGTAAGGCACGAGCCCGAGTTTGATTAATGCCTGGAAGCCGTTGCAAATGCCCAGGCCGAGGCCATCGCGCTCTTTGAGCAGACGCTCCAGCGCATCCTTGACGCGCGGATTACGGAACATCGTTGCAATGAATTTGCCCGATCCATCCGGTTCATCGCCGCCAGAGAAGCCGCCCGGGAATGCGATGATTTGCGCATTGTCGAGCGCTTTGACGAGCCGCTGCACCGAGTCCTCGATGTCCGCTGCTGTCAAATTGCGCACTAGCACTAGTTCCGGAATTGCGCCTGCTTCGGCAAATGCTTTCGCGGTGTCGTATTCGCAGTTGGTGCCGGGGAAGACCGGAATGAGTACGCGTGGCTTCGCGATCGTGCATGCATGATGATGTGACTCGCGTTTGGTGTATGGCTGCCACGTCGCTTGCGGGACATCCTCCAGTTCCGTCGGGAAGATCTTCTCAAGCGGGCGCTGCCATGCCGCAACCGCAGTCTCCAGCGGTACGCGCATCTGGCCAATCGTAATCGCGGCATCATCAGTCGTATGGCCGATGACGCGGATGCCAGGCAATTCCGTCTCGGACTCGACAATGATTGCGCCGTAGTGCGGGACAAGGAGATCGGCGAAATCCAGCGGATCGACGCCTTTGAAGCCGACCATGTTGCCGAAGCTCATCAGGGAGAGCGCTGCGGCATAACCGCCTTTGCCGACTGTATGCGCTGCTAAAATCCTGCCGTCATGTGCAAATGTGCGAAGCGCGGCAAAATTGCGCCGCAACTCCTCGAAATCCGGGGTGCCGTCAGCTAAATGCGTCACAGGAAAGAGCGATACGACATGCCCCGCGCCCTTGAATTCCGGCGTCACGACTTCGCGTGCATCCGCTGCGACGACTGCAAAGGAAATCAGCGACGGCGGAACTGTCAGCTTTTCAAATGTGCCGGACATCGAGTCCTTGCCGCCAATTGCCGCAGTGCCGAATTCCAACTGCGCGCGCAATGCACCCAGCAATGCCGAGAGCGGGCGCCCCCAGCGTTCCGGCACAAATTCGAGGTGCTCGAAGTATTCCTGGAATGTAAGGCGTGCGCGCAATGCGTCGCCGCCGGCCGCTGCAATCTTCGCGAGTGATTCGACGACTGCGTACATTGCGCCGTGATAGGGGCTCCATGAGCATAAATCCGGGTCGTAGCCGTGCGACATCAGCGTGCATGTATCAGTATGGCCGGATGTCGGAATCTTCGCCGCCATCGCTTCATTGGGCGTCATGCGCTCCTTGCCGCCATACGGTTCAATAATTGTCGCTGCACCGATTGTGCCGTCAAAACGCTCAACGAGGCCTTTTTGCGAGCAGACATTGAGGTCGCTTAATGCATCCAGCCATGCGGCGACTTGATTCATGACTTGCGCTGGCTTGAAGGGCGAAGACGCTTCATCCGGCGATCCGACTTTCACAGTCGTGTGCTGGGTCACGCCGTTGGTGCCCAGGAATGCACGCGAGAGCGAAACGACGCTTTTGCCACGCCATGCCATCTCAAGGCGATCATCGGCAGTGACAGTCGCCACTTGTGTCGCTTCGAGGTTTTCTTCGCGTGCCAGCGCGAGTGCAGCTGCCGCATCTTCGGGTGCGACGACGACTGCCATGCGCTCCTGCGACTCGGAAATCGCCAGCTCGGTGCCATCCAGTCCGTCATATTTGCGGGGGACTGCATCGAGATTGATTTTGAGTCCCGGCGCCAATTCGCCAATTGCGACTGATACGCCGCCTGCGCCGAAGTCGTTGCAGCGCTTCACAAGACGCGCGAATTCACCGCGGCGGAAGAGCCGCTGGATATTGCGTTCGGTGAGCGGATTGCCTTTCTGCACTTCTGCGCCGCATGTATGTAACGACTCCTCAGTATGTGCTTTGGATGAGCCGGTTGCACCGCCACAGCCATCGCGGCCAGTGCGACCGCCAATCAGCAAGATGACATCGCCTGGCTCGGGCGCCATGCGCTTTACGTGATCGCGCGGCACACCGGCAATCACTGCGCCTAATTCCATGCGCTTGGCCACAAAGCCCGGATGGTAGTACTCCTGGACTTTTCCGGCCGCCAATCCAATCTGGTTGCCGTATGAGGAATACCCCGCTGCCGCAGTGCGCGTGATCTTGCGCTGCGGCAATTTTCCCGGCAGTGTCTTTGCAACCGGCACACGCGGATCGGCTGCGCCGGTGATGCGCATCGCTTGATAGACATACGAACGCCCGGAGAGCGGGTCGCGAATCGCACCGCCCAGACATGTCGCCGCGCCACCAAATGGCTCAATTTCAGTCGGATGGTTGTGCGTCTCATTCTTGAACATGATCAGCCACGGCTCATCCTTGCCGTCAATCGTCGCATTGATCACAATCGAACATGCGTTGATTTCATCCGATTCATCAAAATCATCCAGCTTGCCGATGCGTTTCAACTCACGCGCGCCAATCGTTGCCAAATCCATCAGACATAGCGTCTTGCTTTCGCGGCCGAGCGCTTTGCGGATATCCAGATACGCATGATAGCTATTCTCAATCGGAGCCGCTAATGCCGCATTCTGCGGAAATTCAACTTGGTCCAGGCTGGTGTGAAATGTCGTATGACGGCAGTGATCCGACCAATAAGTGTCGATGACTTTGATTTCGGTAAATGACGGATCGCGATGCTCTTCATCGCGGAAATACTTCTGGCAGAACGCGAGATCCTGTGCGCTCATCGCCAATCCCATATCCTTCACCATCGCTACAATCGCGGCGTCATCCAGCTGACAGAATCCATCGAGGATTTTGACATCCGCAGGGACTGTGGTCTCCATCTCCAGCGTCTTCGGCTTTACGCCCATCACCGCTTCACGGCTCTCGACCGGATTGATGACGTAGTGCTTGATGCGCGCAATTTCATCGTCCGTGAGCGCACCAAAGAGCGCGTAAATTGTCGCAGTGCGAACTAACGGACGCTCCTTTTGAGTGAGCAACGCAATACACTGCGCAGCACTGTCCGCGCGTACGTCGTATTGTCCGGGCAAATACTCGACAGCGAACCACTTTGCGCATTCCAGATCGGGCTTGTTGTCTTCGTAAATTGCATCGCAATTTGGTTCCGACAAGACGGATTCCAGCGCTGCGGAGAACTCTTCCTGCGATAATCCGGCTAAATCATAACGCTTGAATAACCGCAAATCCTCTAAATTGGCAATGCCTAGGGTCTCTTTCAAGTCGGAGAGCAAATTTCTCGCCTCGACATCAAAGCCGGGACGCTTCTCCACATAAGCGCGATATACAGTCTGCATGAACAATTCGTGGTTGCGGGTGATGATGATAAATACAGGGATTTAGGGAATGTTGCAGAATATAAATCTGAAAACGTAACCCGACGCAGACGCATGATGAGGAAGTATAGAGATGTATGAGAACGGCTAAAAACAGTTTCACTAGCTGATAC
>CAVGNO010000057.1:0-12082 GCA_963630475.1 Blautia faecis
TGCGGCGACGGGCGCAAAGTGGGTGCGCATTCAATCCGGCTGGGCAAGAACCGAACAGCAAAAGGGTGTCTATTCCTTTGAGTGGCTTGACTCGATCGTAGACAATCTGCTGCGTCGTGGGATGCAGCCATGGATGTGCTTGTGCTATGGCAATGGCATCTATGATGAAGAAGCCGCAAAAGTCTTTGGCGCAGTCGGTCATCCGCCACGCACAGAAGAGCAATTTCGCGCGTGGGAAGAGTATGTCAAAGCGTTGGTCGCGCGCTATAAGGGCAAAGTGCAGTGGTTCGAAGTATGGAATGAACCCGACGGCGTCTGGTGCTGGAAGACTGGTCCTAGCGGCACTGAATACGGCAATCTCGTATTGCGGACGGCGAAAGCAGTTCGCGCTGGCAATCCGGACGCGAAAGTCATCGGCGGCAGTCAATGCCTGTTTGGTTTAGGGTGGCTGCACGATGTCCTCGAAACCGGCGCTGCACAGGTCATGGATGGATTTACATATCACAATTACGCTGAGGATGAACGCGGCTTGCCGGCGCGAGTGGCAGCTAGCGCGTCTTTAATTCATCAGTATAATCCGTCAATCCAAATGATTCAGGGCGAAACTGGCACGCAGTCTCGTTCTGATGGCGCAGGTGCATTGGAAGCTGGTGCTTGGACACAGTTGCGTCAAGCAAAATATATTGCACGGCATACCATTACGGATTTCATGAGCGACATCATGTTCAACTCTTACTTCTCTGCCATGGACATGTGTGAAGCGCTCAATGGATTGACTGCGGATAGCTCGACCAGAAAAGACTACGGATACTTTGGAATTCTGGAAGCAGAGTTTGATGACGACGGCATCGCTAGCGGCAAAGTCACGCCAAAAATCGCCTACAGGACATTCCAGACACTCTGTTCGGTTTTCAAAGGAGATTTTGAAAGGACAGAGTTGCCGTTGATTTTCCGTTCCTTCGAGTCTCCGCGCGCTATCTTCCGGAAAGAACCGGAGAGTGCAGACCTGATGTTTGCGGGCTTCCAGAATGCCGGCGGCAAAGCTTTTGCTTACTGGAAACCAGTGGATATATTGCGCGAGACATACGAAGGGACGTGCACACTCCATACGTGCATGAACGACAAAGTCCATCTTGTCGATCTTCTGGACGGCTCCGTTTATGAACTGCCGCCGCAAATGGATAGCATTAGTAAAGAACAGTGGTTCAAGGGCTCCCGTGAATTCCGGCATCTGCCGTTGCTGGATTACCCACTGCTGCTTACATTCGGCGACTTCTGCGCCATCGAAAAATCCTGAATCCGTGGAGTTGATTCTTTTGCGTGATAACTTCGTCATTTCTCAGTCACGTACTCCCGGTACGCTCCTTCGAAATTCCTAGTTCTGACGCAAAATTCTCTAACTCCACGGAATCAGGAAATAATATTCCATAACACGCATGCTTCCACGGGATTTTGCCCGCATTTTGCGGATGACTCCCGTGGATTTTTGCAACGGCAAATCGTAACACGAGTATACGGCGCAAACACGCGCCGTATATTTTTTTTGTGCTATCCCATTGGGAACACAAGTTCGCGTTCGCCATTAGCGGAGTATTCGACGGTTTCGATGGGAATAGCGTGTCCGGCACTCATTTGGAAGTAGAGCTGTCCTGTAGCTTCATCGGCAAAGAAGCGGTTTGCAGCAAAATCCCAGACGACTTGCGGGAAGACGACCCAGTCGCCCTCTTCCTTGAGCTTGTCCTGGCATTGCGATGCGAAATTCTGCAGTGCGTCTTTATAGCCGCCGACTGGGCGTTGCGCCGGTCGTTCTGCCGCAAGCTTGCGGAACGCATCGCTCTGCTCGGCTGTGATGTCGATTGGCACTTGCTGGGAGATGCCGAGAAGCGCGCCATTATCCATGTCTTCGCCACAGCCAGTATATGCGCCGGCAAGAATCACCGAAGAACGCAGATAATCGAGGCCTTCGAGAATTGCGCGCTCAATCGGAAATTCGTGCAAGCCGACCAAGTAGCGCTTGCCATCCTTCCGGTAAGTCAAATCGCCAGGATGGACATTGAGGCATGGAAAATCCTGGGTCAGGTTTGTCAATGGCACAAATCCTGCAAAAATGCCGAACGTGATATTGAGCGGCGCGAGCTGTTTGCGCAGCAGATCCGTCCATTGTGCGCGCAATTGCTGACCGCGCGGCGTCGCAATTGAGACGCGCTTTTCGCCATTGTCATTATAGAATTTGCGGATATCTTCGGCGATAAGCGGCAAGCCGAATTCGCTTGCTAATGCGCGTGCACGGCTCGTCTCCGGCGCATCAGTGACAATTGCCGCGATGTCGAATGCCGGCGTGACGCCATTTTGCACTTCATTGCGGTAGCGATTCAGAATTTGTGTCGCGTTGGATCCGGAGCCGGAGAGAAATATTGCGGCTTGAGGACGACATTGAGTAGTTGGCAAGAGAGCTCTCATAATTTTAATGTATGCGCTGTGATTCCAGAATATTTCAATGGCGACAGCGGTGATGCAGTGTGAAATGCGTAAAAAGGTGAAAAAAAACTTACTCAATAAGCAAGCAACTTTTCGGATTGAGACCATAGTATACCATTTAACCGGAAAATTTATGGCTGACCGTGCGAAAAGAGCCGGAAAAGCCGGTATAATCAATTTTAACTTCTGTTTTTACCAGTCATAGAGGGAAATCGATAATGAGCAAGAAGATTGCTTTGGGAGCGACACTCCTGGTTCTGTGTGTAATGGCTTTTTCGCTGACGTCATGCGCGCTCTTTAACAAGGGCTCACGCGCACGCGTCAATTACTTAATCATTAGCGCTAACCAGCTGGAGCCGCGCGTTTTGAGCGAATTGGCACAATTCTACTCGAAGCAGCCGGTGCTGCTAGTGCATCGCGGCGCCGATGCTAATGAACTCCATCTCTTCTATCTGGCAAATAACAAGAAAGCCGAGGAAATCGCAGTTGCGAATTTCTTGGATTTCATCGACTTCCAGAATCCGAAAGTCGTACTCTTCGTCGGCGATGACAATTGCTGCCCGAAGACGCTTGTCGATCAAGCCAGCTCCAAGTATCGCGTCATGAATATCAATTGCGCAGACTGGGAACAGAATGCACAGATGCTGGGCGCAATCCTGGATCAGCCCCGCTTAGCGCGCATTTACAAGGAGCATATCGACAAAATCAATGAAGCGGGGAACTTCAAGCCGAGCAAGTAACCGAACTCCGCGGAGTCACGTGTAGTTCTTCCACGCTTCAATACAATCCCTGACGCATCATGTTTACTACATTACTGCAAATTGCGAAAAACACTTTCCGCGAAAGTCTGCGTGAGCCGATTTATCTGCTCATGATGATTTCCGCGCTGGTGCTGATCGGCTTTTTCCCGGTGCTGACGCTGTATGTCTTCTGGGCACAGGAGAAGATGGTGATTGACAGCTCGATGGCAGTGATGATGGTATTCGGCTGGGGTTTGGCGATTATGCTCTCCAGCTATACGATTTCGCGTGAAATCGATAATGGCACTGCGCTGCTGCTGCTCTCAAAGCCAGTGCAGCGCCCAGTGTTCATCATCGCCAAAATCCTCGGTATCATGGCGGCGAATTTCGTCTTCTGCGTGATTACCGGCATTGCATCGCTGATCGCACTGCGCGTCTCGACCGACCAGTTCTGGATCGACAATTTCATGCTCTACGGATTCTTTGTCGCAATCGCGCTGGCATTGGGCGTCGCAGGCATCTACAACTACGTGACGCGCGGACCATTCTGCAGCGCAGCAGTCGTCGCATTGCTATGCATTCTGCCGATTCTCGCAATCATCGGTCAATTCAAAACTGACCAAGGCACGCATGTCGGTCTAGCATTCCGCGTCATCCCCGCGTTACTGCTGGTGACATTCTCGGTGTTGTCGATGGGCACATTGGCGACAGCGCTTTCGACGCGCTTCGGTCTAGTGCCGAATTTGTTGCTGTGCGCTGCGCTCTTCATGCTCGGATTGATGAGCGATTATCTCATCGGCCGCAATGCACGCGAGCGTTGGTATTCAGTGCCGCCAAAGGGCGCGGAACAGCTGTGGATTGCGGATTATGACTTCTCGCCCAGCGAGCTTGCGCCAATTGAAGCGTGGAATTCGCCGCAGCGCATCGAGGATTTTGCCGATTTTACCGTATGGTCGGACAGCACAAAAGCGCTGGATAAACTGCCCACGCTGGGTGATGCGCCTGCATCGAGCTGGAAGGACGGCCAAGGCTGGAAAGCCAATCCCACCGACACCAACGGCCAGATCTTCCGGATGGCGGCATACGACGCAAAAAACGAGGAGTGGCGATACTACGAACTGGGCGCAAATGGCGCAAAACAGCGCGATGGCAGCAAAAACTTCACTGCGGTTGTCTTCCGGCGTTCGAATAATCCGCCGCGTCTTCCCTCCGGCGGAACATATAATGAGCCATTGCCTTATGCCGGTAACTATGTCGCCAGCGCACTCTATGCGACAATTCCGAACTGGCAGCTCTTCTGGATGGCCGACGCACTCTCCAGCCGCGGCAACGAAGCAAATGTCAATACCGAAGAGCCGACCGTCCCCGCAATCTATATCGGTTATGCCGCAGCTTATGCCGTCTGCCTGAATATCTTCCTCGCATTGCTCGCAATCCTGCTCTTCTGGAACCGCGAAGTCGGAAAACAGAGCTTTGGCGGCTAGGAAATTTTAATCAGAAACGAAAAAGAATATGTCGAAGAATACATTTTACATAACCACACCGATTTATTACGTCAATGACAAGCCGCATATCGGGCATGCATACACTACAATTCTAGCTGATGTCCTCTCGCGCTATCATCGCCTGCTGGGTGAACAGACCCATTTTCTCACCGGCACGGATGAGCACGGACTGAAAGTCGAGCAAGCGGCAAAGAAAAATGGCGTCACGCCACAGCAGCACTGCGACACATACGTCGAGCGCTTCAAGGAGTTGTGGAAACGCTTGAATATCAGCAACGACGATTTTATTCGCACGACCGAACCGCGGCATGTCCAAGTAATCGAGAAGATTCTGCAAGACCTCTATGACCGCGGCGAAATTTACCAGAGCGAATACACCGGATGGTATTGCGTCCCTTGCGAACGCTACTGGACGGAAAAGGATCTGCATGACGGATGCTGCCCGGACTGCGGCCGCAAAGTCGAGCAGCTGGTTGAGAAAAATTACTTCTTCCGCATGAAGAATTATCAGCAGCGTTTGATTGATCACATCAATGCTCATCCGGAATTCATTCAGCCGGCAAATCGCCGCCAGGAGACGCTCGGATTCTTGAAGCAGCCCCTTAATGACTTGTGCATCTCACGCGCAAAGAGCCGTCTCTCCTGGGGAATTGAGTTGCCATTTGACCGCGACTATGTCACGTATGTGTGGGTAGACGCACTGTGCAATTATATCTCCGCAGTTGGCTATCTCTCCAACCAAGAGGAATTCGAGAAGTGGTGGCCTGTGAATTATCACTTGATTGGCAAGGACATCCTGACTACGCATAGCGTCTACTGGCCAACAATGCTCATGGCGCTGAATCTGCCGCTACCGAAAAGCATCTTCGCGCATGGATGGTGGCTGATCTCCGGCGGAAAGATGAGTAAGTCGGTCGGAAATGTCGTCAATCCAATGGATATGGCAGAAAAATATGGCGTCGATGCATTGCGCTATCACTTGATGGCCGCAATGGCGCTCGGACAAGACGCAAATTTCTCCGAAGAGTCATTTGTGACGCGCTTCAATGCCGATTTAGCCAATAACCTCGGAAATCTCCTCTCACGTGTCGTCAAGATGATCGATAAGAATTTCGCAGGGAAGATGCCTGCGGCAAGCGAACCGACCAACGACGAGAGTGAGTTGCGGCAGTCGCTCAACAGCGCAATCGAATCGATGAAGAGCGCGATTGCAAATATGCAATTGGATCGCGGCATCGCAGATGTCATGGCGGCAGCATCAACCGCAAACCGCTATTTTGACACAATGAAGCCGTGGGTGCTGGCAAAATCCGGAGAGACCGCACAGCTTGCGCGCGTCCTGCGTACATCTGCTGAAGCACTGCGCATCATCGCCGGATTGCTCTATCCCGTCATGCCCCAGAAGATGACCGAACTGCGCACATTGCTGGGTGTCGCAGCAGCCGAGAAGCCGACGATGGAGACGCTCGCACAATGGAACAGCATCCCCGAAGGCGCACAAGTCGGTTCTGTCACGACACCGCTCTTCCCGCGTATCGTCATCACTGAAGCGTAGAATTACGCGATAAGCGGTGGATGAGTAATGCGCACTCCAGCTAAAACTAATCTTTATCTCACAGTTGGAGATGCGCGTAAATGCGATGGACGCCACGAAATCCGCACGCTATTCGTGCCATTGTGGAATTTATGCGACGAAGTGACCGTCCAGCGCACGCCGGCAAATCGTGATTTGAGTATCGAATGCACCGGCCGCGTAATCGACGGCGTTGCGTCAGACGACAACAATCTCGCCGTACGCGCTGCAAGAAAATTCTGCTCCGCGTACGCGCTTGCGCCGTCATATCATATTTCGTTGCACAAGAATATCCCGATTTCCGCCGGATTGGGAGGCGGTTCTTCGGATGCCGCAGCAGTATTGCTGGAATTGCGGCGTCTGACCGGCTTCCCGTCACGACTTGATGATCTGCGCGCAATTGCGTTAGAATTGGGCGCAGATGTGCCATTTTTCCTGCAGCCAACGCCATCTTTGGCGACTGGCATTGGTGAAAAACTGACGCCAGTCGAAATCTCGGCAAAATACGATGTCGTTATCGTCTATCCGGCATTCCCTGCGCCAGTCTCATGGGCATATCAGCATTGGTTCCGGCCAGAAAATGCGATGCCGCCCGTATGGGAAGAGCTACCGTGCGCATTTAATGATACTGGTAGCTTGGCAAAAATATTGTGGAATGACCTCGAATTTGCGTTGCTGAGGAAATTCCCTTTGCTTGAAATGATTATCGAGACAATGCATAGCTGCGATGGTGTGCTAAATGCAATCGTCTCTGGCTCCGGTTCCAGCTGTGTCGCATTCTGCCAGCCTGATAGCGCACCGGCAGTACGCGCGCAACTCCGCGAGAAATTATCGAGTGACTTGGAAATATTGTAACTGCGCTCTCCCCTCCCCTGCTCTGCCGGCCTTCCGGAGCGCAGATTGCTCATTCCGGCACGATCGCACTATGCTTTTTCAGTAGCGCGCGAATTGCCGTCAAGTCCAGCTTGATCGGATCTACGCCGGACTGCGCGCTCAATGCCGCCATCGCGCCCGCGGCTTGCCCCGTCGCCATGCAGACTGCCTGCACACGCAATGCAGAATTAGCCAGTCGGTCGCTCGACAGTAGGCGTCCTGCCGCTGCGAAACGGTGGCTGTGCGCGGGAATCAGCGCGCCACGCGGCACTTGCGGCACTGTCCCAGGCGCCAGACCACGCTTGTCCAGTCCTTTTTTTGCGTCGTGCAAATCGATCGGATAGAACGCATTGCAGAGTGCGTCCGGATACTTCCGCCCTGCCGCATAATCGGTTGCAGTCACCGTATCTTCGCCGACGATAGTACGAGTTTCGCGTACGCCGCATTCTGCTCCGTCGAGCCGGAACTCCAAGTGTTCCAATCCTGGTTGGCGGCGCAAGAAGCGATATAGCCGCAATAGCGACTCGCGGCCTGCGATTTCGATGCGCGTACGGCCTGCGCTGTCACATGCGTTGATCCCGGAAATGTGGTTGCAGTTATTGCCATGCTGGAATAACACCGCCGGATTGAAGCCGCCGGCCCAGCCAGTATCTTCTGCACAAACTTCGCCATTCCGCACTGCTTCATCAAATGCTTTGCCGATTGCGTCGATGTCCAGTGATTCCAGATTATAGCCAGTCGAATAGACGCTCATCGTGCCGGGCTGACACGTCTCCGATGTCCGCACTTCATAGCCAGCCAGCTTCGTTGCGTTGGCGTCACCGCTGCAATCAACCACGACTTTGCATTCCACTTCGTACAGACCGTCACGACCGCAAAGCGTGACCGCCCAGCCGGACTCCTTTTCGCAAAGCGCACCGAGCATAGTATGATATTTGAGCGTTACGCCTGCGGCCAGTAACTCCTGTTCGACAACCGCTGCAAAAATCACCGGATCGAGCGGAATCTGGTGTTCCCAGTGATGCTTCATGTCAGTGCGGCTGAAATCCGGCATCGGACGCCCCATCGTCTGCAATGTCTTCGCAACCAGTTCCCAGCCGATGCCCGCGATGACCTGATGCCCCCACGCATTGAAAAGACCTGGGAAATGGATGCCGCAAACCGTCATGGTCCCCCCAGGAATTCCGTTTTTCTCCACGACGCAGACTGTGGAGCCGGCACGCGCTACTTGAAGCGCAGCGCAGATTCCCGCAGCGCCAGCACCGACGACTAGTACATCAAATGATTCACTATTCATAAAACAACAGATCCAATTAGTGTCAATAAAATCAGTAATCCCCACAATGTAATCTTTTTAGCGCAAGCAGTGATGAGTGTAGAGAAAAAACGGCGTGGGGACAGGTCGTATACCGCAAATGCGAAATCGTCCGTACGCACGCACCCTGACGTCGCTCATTGCCCTTGGGCTTTCGCACAACAGCGTCATTCGCTCATTGCCAATCGGGCATCCGCACAAACAACGTCATCCGCCAGTGCCCTTGGGCTTCGCACAACAACGTCATCCACCATCTGCTAGTGCCATCGCTCTGCTCGCGCGCGCGCAGGTGGGTCCCCCACCGCCCACCCGTCGCTTGGAATATAATACCGCAAACCGAGCATTGCAAGCATTTGCATACAAAGTGGTAACATTCGTAATGAGTTACAATCACGTCAATCAATTCGTTGAATTTTACGATGATGCGTGACTGCGTTATATTTTCTCTTCTCATTTGACTTTTGCACGAGTTAAATTACATTTTAACCAGTGCAAAAATTAAATGATTGAATCGATCATGATCAAGCAAATAATAGATTACATTCGAATTACACTGGGCATAGAAATCAATGCATCTGAGTATGCAGACAGTCATTTTCCTGCCTTTCTTGGATGGAGCTATGTTTTCTACAGTTTCACGCTTGGAGAGCATTCCTGTCTTTTGTCCATCAAGAAACCTGATGCATCGCTGACGCCAGTTGCCATCGCAAAGCATGTTGATTTTCTTGCGAAGCAGACTGGTCGTACTGTTATTTTTGGCTGTAATGCCATGCTGGCGTATGAAAGACAACGTCTGATGCAGAGAAAAATTCCATTTATTATTCCCGGTCGGCAGGTTTACCTACCATTCTTGTCCATTGTGCTTTCTGAATTCGGCACGAAGAAACAGCGGACATTCGATACATTTGGTAATGCCGCTCAAGTTCTACTCATGCAATGGCTGAACAATCAGACTTCGGAGTTCAGCATTGCAGAGGCTATGGACGCATCAGGTTTTACCAAACCGAGCGTCATCCGCGCCTTCGACGAACTTGAGTTTTTCGGGATTGCAAGACGTCATGGCAAGGAACGGCGTCTGCACTTCCTAGGCGATCGTGCCACGCAATGGGAGGAAATCAGGGACAAACTGCTCTCTCCATGCAGACGTATTGTCGGCATTGAAAAATTGCCTTCAGAACTAGTGGCAATTCCATCTGGGACGGAAGCTCTTGCCATGCGAAGCATGCTAAATCCACCTGAATGCCGTGAATTTGCGACATTTCATACGGATTATTCACGTTTGCGTCAAGAGGAGATACCGATCGCCGATGCTCCCGTACGTTTAGAACTGTGGAATTATCATCCACTAGTAATGTCTGACGGCGGCGTCGATCCATTCTCGCTTTGGCTGACCTTGAAGGGTGATAAAGATGAACGTGTCCAGATTTGCCTGGATCAAATGATGAAGGAGGTTTATGATCAAAGGACTTGATTTGTTCCGCAAGCATTTCTCTGGCATGGAGAATCAATACATTCTCATAGGAGGAGCCGCATGTGATATCCAGATGTCGCTGACATCGTTTCCATTCCGCGCTACCCATGACCTCGACATAGTACTTTGTGTGGATGCTCTGACGGCGGCATTCGGCAGCATGTTCTGGGATTTTATACGCATTGGGGGATATAAGATTCAGGAAAAATCTTATGGGACGAGAAATTTTTACCGCTTCAGGAATCCAGCATCCGACGGGTATCCCGACATGCTAGAATTGTTCGCCAGGAGGCCTGACGTATTCGGCGATGCAGAACTCCATGGTCTCACACCGATTCCACTGCTTGATGATGTCTCAAGCCTATCGGCCATTTTACTTGACGATGATTACTATGCCCTTATGCTCTCCAACAGGACGATTTTGGATGGTATTTCGCTTCTTACACCTGCCGCATTGATTGTGCTGAAGGCCAAAGCTTGGCTTGATCTGTCCAGCCGCAGGGAACGTGGCGAGCATGTTGATTCCAGAGATGTGAAGAAGCATCGCAACGATATCCTTCGCCTGTGCTCTATGTTATCACCTGATGCACGCATTGTCTTGCCAGAAGCGATTGCAGTGGAAATGAAGAATTTTCTGCATAGCTTAAACATTGCCCGTAACGATCTTGAACAACTCGGAATCCACAGAAAACCGGATGACATCCGTCAATTATTGAACAGATTGTTAGTAAAGTAAGTCGCCTTATGTCAGTATGCGGAGACTCAAAATAAAAAAACACCCTAGGTGATTGGAGTCAGGAGGACCAATCAAGTATATGCGTTACGGCCAAATTTCAAGACGATAAAGGACTCCGGCGGCGTTGCAGGCGCGCCATCTGGGGCGGTTTCGCCGATATATTGCAATCGGAAGTGTAATGAATCACAAATTCGACATATACTCAACAAGGAATTTGGTAAGTGTCATACGATGAACATGTAATTTTCTGGCGATTGCGCATTTTGAAAATCCGGCCTCAAGGCAATACCGAATGATATTTTCCTTCCCCGTTAATTTTACATGTGAACTCTTTCGCCCCTTGGGACGCCCCAAACGCACGCCCTCGGCTTTCTTGCGAGCCAACGCCTCCTTTGTTCTTTGAGAAATTAAGTTGCGTTCAATTTCTGCAGATAATCCGAATGCGAACGCCAACACTTTCGAGCTGATGTCAGAACCAAGCCGATAGTTGTCCTTGATTGTCCAAACCTGAATTTCATTTTTCATACAGTGATTCAGGATTGCCATGATCATCAGCAGATTACGCCCCAGACGCGACAGCTCGGCACAAATAAGCACATCGCCTTTTTGCAGACGCTGTAGCAATTTCCCGAGTTTCCGCTTGTCCGGATCCTTCGTCCCTGATATGGTCTCTTCTATCCAGCTGTCAATGATAATGCCCTGCTTCTCACAGAAGCGCGTGATTTCAAAACGCTGATTCTCCACAGTTTGCTTATCTGTGCTAACCCGTATGTACCCGTAATACATGCCGATATTCCTTATGTTTGCAGATGCAGCACATCCTATTGTCAAACAAGATTCCAAATGCCGCATCCTCACCATCATAAAATGCATTTTTATTTCAGCGGTTTTGTTCGACAGCACAAAACTCAATGCGCATTCAACTCCGCAGAATCGTGGGTCGTCCTCTCCCCAGTCGAATTGTCCATTAAACGCAAAATCGAAGCAGTCGGGATCCCTCTTAAGGACTGGGATATCCAGATCAACTACGGCATCAAGACCGGCTGTAATGAGGCATTCATCATCGAGGAAGCAAAACGCGCGGAAATCCTCAATAACTGCAAATCCGAAGACGAACTAAAACGCACCGACGCATTAATACGACCAATTCTCCGAGGCAAAGACATTAAACGCTACGGATATGACTGGGCTCATAAGTACCTGATCGCCACATTCCCCGCCCGTCACTACAACATTGACGACTATCCTGCCGTGAAGGAATATTTGCTTACTTTCGATAAGCCACGCCTTCTGGAAGCCGGACTGGATGAAATCGCCAATTCAGACATCTTACTACGAGATTTCTGCTACCAACAACTAGAACAAAGCGGTAGAACTATAACCATTAATGG
>CAVGNO010000058.1:0-10737 GCA_963630475.1 Blautia faecis
AAGATGTACCATTCTAAAAAATAAATTTTCAAAAAATTAGGAATAGCGTCAAAATGAAGAATTCGAAACCGAAGCATCGCCGCCGCAAGCTGATGCGCGAGAAGGTCTGCCGCTTGTGCCAGAACCAGATTTTCAACATCGATTTCAAGGATGTTGATTTGCTCACCCGTTACCAGACTGACGGTGGCCGTATCCTGCCCCGCCGTATCACTGGCAACTGCTTCAAGCATCAGAAGATGCTCGCAGCCGCTGTCAAGCGTGCCCGCGTATTGGGTCTGGTACTGTAATTGACATCAACGGAAGAGGAATAATTGCTATGTCAAAAGAATTGATTCTCCTGGCTGATGTCGCAGAACTGGGTTCTGTCGGCGATGTTGTGAAAGTATCGGATGGCTATGCGCGCAACTTCCTGTTGCCGCGCAAGCTTGCCGCAGTTGTGAACAAGGGCATCCTCCGCCAAGTCGAGGCGCGCAAGCTCAAGCTCCAAGCTGAACGCGCTGCACGTCTCGAAGTCGCGAAGAGCATGGCGGCCAAGATCGAAGCGCTGGCAATCACCATCCCGATGGCAGTCGGCGAAAACGACAAGCTCTTCGGTTCTGTCAATGCACAGATGCTCGTCGAGCAACTCAAAGCGAATGGCGTTGAAATCGACAAGAATGCGGTTCTGCTGGATGACGGCATCCGCGAACTGGGCGACTTCAAGATCGCTATCAAGCTCCATGCCGAGGTTAAGGCTAACCTCAATGTCAAGATCGTGAAGAAAGACGCATAAGCGATTCCTTCAACGATAATGTAAAAACGGCTGTTCTGCGCATGCGCGGGACAGCCGTTTTTTTGTTGAAACGTAAACGGACGTAAACGGAAATTAACGGAGGGAAACGGACGTAAACGGATTCCGTTAAAATCCGTTTACGTCTGTTAGAATCCGTATTATCGGATGTGGTTGATGAATTTATATTCAGCTGGGTTGGGGCCAAAGCTTCCGCCGTGACCGCCATTCTGTCTTGCGGTGAGTTCCTTCTGGCATTTCAGATTGTGGAAGAGCACCATTTCACCGGAAGGCGGGCAGACATAATCGCCGAGGCCAATCTGCATCGTGACGGGGCATTTTACGCGCGTTGCCAGATTAGCGGTGTCGAAATACGCTAATATGTCGGTGTATGCCGGGCGCCATCCACCCATGCGCTGATGCTTTGAGACGCCCGCCAGATCACAGACCCATGCGATATTTGCCTGTATACTGGTAACATCGTGGTCCAGAGCCGCCAAGCCGATTGCTTGGAAACCGCCCATCGATCCGCCGCCAACGAAGATTCCGCGTTTATTCCATTCAGGACGGCTCTTGAGATACTGCAATGCGCGGACATCACGAATCAGCATCTGATAGAAGTCGTTTTTGCGCAAATCGGTGTTATTACGGAACGCAAAGCCCTTCAATTCATTTTTCTGTAAATTCGTGTAGTAATCCTTTTCGCGAATCGGGTCTTCGCCCTGGCGCGCAAATACCGCAAAAAGCCGTCCGCGGCGAATCTCATTCTCATTCACCCAGTAGCGGCCGAAGCCATAGCCGACGACGTTGACTGTGATTGGCAGCGATCCCGGCTCTGCATCCTCCGGGTAGCCGAGGATACCAGTCGCCGGCGCTTCACCCGGGAATGTCGTGATGGAGAATTTGAATGCTTTGATGCCGGGTTTGCTATCAACCGGCGTGAGCGTCACTTCGTACGGAGTATCATATAGCGTCTTGATTTCGTTATCCCAGAATGCATTAAAATTCGCGGGCAGCGGCTCGCCTTTAATCTGATCGACTGCAGCGCCGGCTCCGCCATCGAATTTATGCTTATCTCCGCTGACAGTTTTACCGTTTTCATCGAGGACATTGACGATTAGTCGGACGAATCCGGGGCGGTCAATCGATGTGCTCACCACTAGCGGCTGATCCGACGTCGCTGTGCCGCTCTCTTGCTTGCCGTCATCGCCTTTGCGTGACCACTTGAGCGTCCGGCCAGTCACCGGAAGATTGTTGTTTGCACGATCTACCAGTGTCACCGTGAATGTCATCTTTTCATTGCAATCATAGAGCAGCGGATTCTTATCCGTCGTGCCAATGAATGCGAGATCTTCGGCAAATGCCGGGAGTGTGGCGCTCATCAACAGCGCCATTGTGATAGTCAGAAGTTGCTTGAACATTATCATGATTTTCCAGTTGTGATGGATGGGATGCCTTAAATTGCCGAACATGGAGTAATATGATGCGTTAAAGTATCCTTGTCCGAATATATTAACGGAAATTGCGTGTTATGACGAGCTTGCAGCCCGGGAAGTTATCTCATATCAAGTTGAGGAATAGAACAATATGAAATGGATTAAGAAGGACGATACACTGCGCATTCCTATCAAGAGCTGGTGTGAAAAAGTGGATGATAACGCGATGCAACAGGCTCTCGATCTGGCGAAGCATCCGGTTCTCGAGCGTTATGTCGCGTTGATGCCGGATTGTCATGCGGGGTACGGCATGCCAATCGGTGGCGTAATTGCTGCCGACAATGCGATATTGCCCAGCGCAGTCGGCGTGGATATCGGCTGCGGTATGATTGCAGTGCAGACCAACGTGCCGGCGGAGCGACTTGCTGAAATGAGCGACCGGCGTGCAATCCAGGAGAGGCTCAAGAAGCGCATCCCAGTCGGCGATGGCGTCGCGCATCAGATGCCGCAGGAGTGGGAGGGCTTCGAGCGCTATCTGGATACCAATGGAACAGTCTGTGATTTCCCCAATGCCTTGGATCGCAGAAATCTTGGCACGCTCGGCGGCGGCAACCACTTCATCGAATTGCAGAAATCCGATGATGGATTCATCTGGATGATGATACACTCGGGAAGCAGAAATCTCGGTCAGCGTGTGGAGAAGCATTATCAGGAACTGGCCAAACAGCTGGATGCGGCATTTCGTGTAAAATTGCCCAACCCCGAGTTGGCATTTCTCCCGACGGACATCCAGCAAGGGCAGGATTATCTGCGCGATATGAATTTTGCGATGGAGTACGCATTCGAGAACCGCCAGCGGATGATGGCGATTTTCAAAGAGACACTGGCGGATGCAGTACCCGAAACGGAATTCCTCCAGGAAATCAATATCCACCACAATTATGCCGCGCTGGAATTCCATTTAGGACAGGAATTTTATATCCATCGTAAAGGCGCGACTAGCGCAAAAAAAGACGAAATCGGTATCATCCCCGGATCGATGGGCACCGCAAGCTATATTGTGCGCGGACTTGGAAATGAAGAGTCATTCCAAAGCTGTTCGCATGGCGCAGGACGCAAAATGAGCCGTATCGCGGCGACTCTCCAGCTGACCGTCGAGGAATGCGATGCCGCAATGCAAGGCATTGTTTGCGAACGCTGGAGCAAATACCGGCGCAGCAAAGAGCACAAAGGGCTCTTTGACCTCTCTGAAGCACCGCAGGCCTATAAGTCAATCGACGACGTCATTGCTGCCGAAACCGACCTCGTCGAGCCGATTGTGCGCCTCACGCCGCTGGCGGTCCTGAAGGGATAGTAGGGCCGGGGCTTGTCCCCGGTCTGGCGTGGGCGGGTGACGACACGACGGCTCCCAGACCGAGCGTGTGTCCCCAATGACATCGCAGTCCGATCACGCGTGTTGTGGGACGCGATGATTCCACGGAAAACAAATACCAAAATGCGCACAAAATCCTGGCCTGTAGGGCCGGGGCTTGTCCCCGGCCTGGCGTGGGCCCCCAACATCCCGACGGCTTCACGGCCTGGCGTGGGCCCACAACGACATCGTGGTCCGGCATCACGTGTGTTTTGGGACGCGATGATCCCACGGGCAACCAAACACCCAAATGCGCACAAAATCCTGGCCTGGCGTGGGCACACAACGACATCGCGGTCCGACATGCCGTCTTGCGGGGAATATTATTTTCCACGAAAAGCACGAAATGCACGAAAATCTTTGGCGTCGGTAATCTCCGAGTTCACGGTCCGACATCGCGCGTTGTGGGACGCGATGATTCCACGGAAAAACAAATACCAAAATGAGCACAAAATCCAGGGCTGTAGGGCCGGCGGCTTGTCCCCGGCCTGGTGTCGGCAACCGACATCCCGACGGCTTCACGGCCTGTCGTCGGTAACCGACGACATCGCGGTACAATATCACGTCTTGCGGGAATCGACGACATCTAGCAAGATATTATATTTTGTCGCAGTCATTGTCATGCGAGCTTTCGCGTGTGATACATAAACAGTAATTAACGGATTTAAGTACGATGATTGTCGGTGTTGTTGGCGGACTGCTTTCTGCATTATTGCAGTCGTGTTCGTATGTTTTTTCACGTGTATTCATTCACAAGCACAAGAGTTCATTTGAGCTGGTCGTCTTTTCCCAGTTAATCATGGGCGTATTCGGGGCACTGACGATTCCGTTGATGTTACCATTTTCGCATTATCCCCATTCACTGGAATTTTACTCGTTGATGTTGCTCTGCGTTTTTTCGTTTGTTGCAGGGCAATATGGCTTTTTCCAGACGCTCAAGGAGCTGGAAGCATCGCGTCTTTCGTCATTGATGGGATTAAAAATCGTGATTTTGGCGCTTATCACGATGGTGCTCTCGCGTACGCCGCTGCATTTCTTACAATGGATCGCGATTGTGCTGTGCTCAACTGCCGCAATCGGCATGAATTTTACAGGCGGACGCATCACATTGAAAGCCGCGCTTTGGCTGGCATTCATGCTGTTTGCATACGCGATCTGTGATTTGCTTGAAGCAGAATTAATTCTGCAAATGAATGGCAATTCGCTAATCGCTGATTCAACTGCAGTCGCTGCGCTGATGTATCTGATTCTTGGCGTGCTCACTGTGCCATTTTTGCTCAAATATCACTGGGATTTGCACAAATGCAAGGACGCAGTGCCTTACGCAATAAGCTGGTATTGCGCAATAATCCTGCTCTTCCTCTGCTATGGTTCGATTGGCGCGGTCTTCGGAAATATCATCCAGGCCAGCCGAGGAATCATCTCGGTTGCTATCGGAGCATGGTTACTCCATCTAGGCTATGAACACTTGGAACCCCGAGTCGATCGAAAAGCATGGTGCCGACGCTTCCTCATGGCCATCGTTATGATTTGCGCCATGTGCCTATATTCTTATGCGAGGACGCTGTCCGGAGCATAACCATATCGGGCCTCTGGGTTCAATTTCGTGCTTTTCGTGGACAATAATGTTCCCCGCAACACGGTATGTCGGACCGCGATGTCGTTGAGGGCCGCCGTTTTCGCGGTTTGACGTCACGCATTATTACACGGGGGCGGTGACGTTATTCCCGTGAACCGTCGTAAAATTCGTTTGGCGTTTTCCCGTCAAGTTCTACTTGAGGCGTGTTTTTATAGGCTTCGATCTGGCGATTCAATTCGACTCTAGCCGCTTCCATGAATTTGTCTTCAGGAACGCCGTCAGTTGCGCGTTCCAGTGCTTCATAATCGATAATGTCATCCATCTGTGGTATGGTGTCCTGGCGTTCCCGCGCTTCATTCTCCATAATGCTATAGTCGAATGAAAATTCAATGGCTGGTGTGCCATCGCTTGCAAAGGATCCAGTGGCATCCATAACAAGGGCACGATCTTCAGGGTAGATGTCGCGTTTGTATGTAACCATTTTATGAGCGATTTCGCGCATTGGATGTGTTGGTGGAAAATTGATGTCAAGTAGCTGCGCAATTTCCTGTGTAGAATTTGCGAGAATGCCGATATTCCATGAATCTTCGCAAAGTGCGATGATGAATTGCAAAAAATCCTGACGGTTTTCGCTGGGCGCTTGGTATTCATTAATTGTGTCCCAGAACATGCTGCACATATCGGTGAAGTCTTCCTGCATTTTATTGATGAACATCGGTGTAAGCATTACATCGCGATGGATGGTCTTTATGTGCGACTTCTTCTTCTTCTTTTGCGATTTATCACTTCGTTTCGACATAGCTGTGTGTTGTGTTTGGAATGCGTTTTTTTGTCAGTAAGGGGGCGTGGAGAAAATTTATTGATTTGGCGCGTCGCCGTCATACTTTTTGTATTTGATGCGTTTGCCGATTGCGACGATGATGCAAATTGCAATCAGCGTGACTGCGAATGCGCTTGCCAGCATGCCCAGCAGCGGGAGGACTTCGTTGAGCTGCGCTGGCGGATCCGGCGTCGGTTCTTCGACGGAGATGATTACTTCGGAATGATTCATTGTGGTTTAGAGTTTTTCAATATACAGCGCGTGAACGCCGATGCGCTCAATGAGCTGTAGCTTATAACGGTCATTGAGTGCTGCGGCGTCTGGATCACGCAAGAAGAAAAGCGCAGTCGAATTGCGCGGCAATGTGTCGTTGATGCGAGTGGTCAGTATAATTGACGAAGAGCCATCCGCATAGACGGGTACGCGGCCGGCAAGAAGCCAGTAATGCTCGACTGCGGGCGAATCATACGGCGAGACGACCATACGCGGAGTGCCCGGGATGCTGCCCGCGCGCTGCAGTTGTTCAAGCCGATAGAGCAGTGCGCTGGCATCATTTTGTCCACGATAATATTGGAACAGCAGATTTTGCGGTGGTGTTGCGCGATGCGTGAGCAAGTATCGGTTGAGCTGCTCGGTGAATAACGTGATGATGACTGTCGGCAATGCGATCGCCAGCGCAAGCGTCTTCGGAGAGAGAGAAGTCAATTGCGTGTGTGTGCATAGCAATGCGGCGGCGAAGGACAGCAACGGCAGCATCACGAGGAAGACGCGCGGAAAAGCAACGCGCCCTGCGGAGGACGGAACCGCAAGCAAGAGCGCGATGATGAAGATGACCGCGATTGACAGCAGCCATGCAAATCGCGGCGATGCATTCGGCTGCAATGTGTCGGCGTTGCGCTGGCGCAGTTTCTTGCATGCGAGCGCGGCATAGCCGGTAAGAAAGATGCTCAGATGCAAAGCAAATGCGAAAATCACGTGGAAAAATGCGACTGCGCCATTAGTCCAGCCGCCGGAATCAATGCGTGCATGTTGGAATTGCGTCCAGAGTGTGAGATAGTATGCGCATCCTAGCGCAGTGCCGCAAAATGCCGGTAGTGCGCGGCGGATATTTGTCCACGAAAATAACCGCCAGTCAGGGCCGAAGAACAGAGCGAATGTGAGTGCGCCGCCGACCATTCCCGCTGATGGCATAGTCAGCGGAAGAAGTAGCGACAAAATGAAAATCATTGCGCCATTGCGCAAATTTGGAGTCTGATGACGTGCATAAGCGGCAGTGACTGCGGCGGTCGCCAGGAACATTGCGATTGAGTAGCCGCGCAGCTGATATGCGAATGCCGTGAATATGGGACTCAACGCGAAAAGCAATGCCATTGCGTATGATAATTTTTGACCGAGCCACTTCGGCCAGCATAGCGCGATGAGTAGGAGGGTTCCGCAGGATGTCAGAATTGCCGGGATGCGCAAGAGCAGCTCGCTGCTGTAATCCACAAATGGCACTTTCAGCCACAGCCACTCTAGCGCGCTGTTCAGAAAATGGTTGTTTGCGATGCAGTAATCGCGGAAGATGGCGCCGATCGACGTCTTTGAAAGCACAAATAGCCGCAGTGTCAAAATTTCGTCATACCACAAATCTGCAGTCGCCCACGCAAAAATGCGCAGAAAAAACAACGCGAGCAACGCAATAATAATACCAATATGATGACGACAATGCGTTTTCATTAAACGGAAGACGGAAAATAACGTTGATTAACGGAAATTACCTAATGTAAGAGTTAAATTATGCAGTTTTGCGGAAAACTTATACTTTACTACGATTTTTTTACGATTCTGTTCTTATGTCCGATTCTTCAGAAAACACATTGACTGCGGAGGTCACAGTGATGGATCGCCGCGGATTGCATTTGCGGTTTGCTAGCGATATTGTACGCAAATGTTCGTGTTTTAACTCGGAGATAACGGTCAGCGCGAATAGCGCAAGCAAGGGCGTCTCGGCAAAGAGTGCACTAGCGCTGATGACATTGGCTGCGCCGTGCGGCAGCAAGCTATGCGTAAAAGCTAGTGGTGCAGATGCATCTGCGGCATTAAAAGCGATGGAGGAGATCTTCGCGGAAGCGAGGTAGGGCAGGTCAATCATGCGCAAAGCGGAACTCATCTCACTGCTGGATTCGCTGGGATTGCATCCCAGTCGCAAGCTAGGTCAGAATTTTCTGATAGATGACAACTGCTTGTCCGCATTAGTACGCGCAGCTGCGCCGCAAGCGGGAGAAGAGATTTTAGAGATCGGCCCGGGGACGGGTGCGCTGACGCAGCGGCTGATTGATGCCGGATGCAAGCTGACTGCTATCGAGTATGACCACCGCTTGGCCGAGTATTTGCGTGAGAAATATCGCGATTGCACAAATTTTCGCTTGTTTGAATGCGATGCATGCCGCGTCAATTACGAGGAGCTGTTTCCTGCAGGCGTCACTTGGCGCTGCATTGCGAATCTGCCTTATTCGTGCGGCTCTGTAATTATCGCTAAATTCTGCGCTGCGGTGAATCCGCCGACGTCGCTGCATATATTGCTACAGCGGGAGATGGGTGAGCGGCTGTGTGCTGCGCCGTGTAGCGGCGATTACGGCGCATTGACTGTGCGTACTGCGTTGTCGTATCGCGCGGAGATTGTACGCATTGTATCGCCTGGAGTCTTTTTTCCGCCGCCGGAAGTCGATTCGGCGTTTGTGCGGCTTAGTGCGTTGGATGCGCCGATGCCGATGGAAGTGCGGCGGCTGGCAGGCGAATTGGCGGTCGCGGCATTTGCACAGCGGCGAAAGAAAGCATTGCGGCTGCTGGAAAATCGCTGGAAGGACTTCGATTTCACTACGGCTTTTTCGGCATTGGGGCTGTCGGCTGATTGCCGTGCAGAAAATATCTCGCCTGCGCAATACACGGCATTGGCGCGTGCTATGCTGCAATCCGCCGCATCTACATAAATTTGTGAGGAAGTGACTGCTTATGGGAGTTCTGGAATCCATTTACGAAGCGTATGCCACTAGCGATTGGTGCGGCAAGGCCATCGTGCTCATTCTATTGGGTTTGAGCGCAATTATCTGGTCGCTGATTCTCAATAACTGGTTTTATTGCTTGACACAAGCAAGACGCTGTGAGAAATTCCGCGAGCTGTACGACAGCAAAGGCGCGTCGCGTCTGCGCATTTCACGCGAGACAGAACGCACTGGCAATGACAGCCAGCTGTCGCAACTCTGCAGTGAAGGCGTGAAGGATTTGCAGAGCGTGCTGTGTATGACTGAAGATGAACGGCTGGATATGAATGCACGCGGTGTCCTACCGCGCAAAGTGACTGACGATGAAATCGAACATATCCAGACTGTGATGAGTAATTCGATGAATAATCAGCTGCAGGAGATGCAGAATCCGCTGACATGGATTGGCACAATCGCTTCAATTGCACCGATGCTCGGACTCTTCGGTACGGTCTGGGGCGTCATGATGACATTTATTGGCATTGTCGCTGCCGGTGGCCGTCCTGATATCAAAGCGATCGCCCCCGGTATTTCGGGTGCGCTATTGACAACGGTCGCAGGTCTGGCAGTCGCCATTCCCGCGCTGCTGATGAACAACGTTATTCTGCTGCTGATTCAGAAAATTGAATCGCAGATGGATTGCTTTACGACCGATTTTCTTGCGATGCTGAAATTGTGTCAGGTAAAATCAAAGGAACAGTAGCCAATGCCTGCACCATTAAGACAACGCCAGCGACTCAAGCCCATTGTGGAGATCAACATGACTCCGCTGATGGACTTGACATTCATGTTGTTGATTGTCTTTATCATCACTGTGCCGATCATGGATTATTCGACGGATGTGACGCCGCCGCGCCGCACGACGGAAAATCAAGTGATGGACATCAAGGACAAAGCGATTGTCACGCTCGACAAGGATGGCTTGTGCGCAATTGACGGCGTGCCGATAGCATTTGCCGATTTGCCGGATGCATTCCGTGCGATTCGCGATACGCGCGGTCCGCAGACTGTGCTTTTATTGCGTGCCGACAGCGGTCGGTCAATTGACGAGATGGTGAGCATTTTGCGCTGTGCAGACAAAGCCGCGTTGAAGATCTCGCTGATGACGCAGGCCGAGTAGCGCCGCGATAGTGATAATTTTGGTTCAATTCTTCGATAAGTCATAAAACTCAAACATAAGGAAATACGTCAAGATGACAGAGATTTCTCCGTTACAGAAAGAGCGTGCCGCATACGCACCAAAGCTGCCGGCATTGCTGGAAAAGTTCGGACCATTTGCGGCAATCAAGGAAGGCAAGCCGACGCAATCCGTTGCGGATCAGGCGGAAATCAAGAAGCTCTTCCCCGATACATACGGCCTGCCTGCGTTGGAATTCAAAGCAGCGAAAGCGAAGATGGCGCCAAAGCCCATCAAAGTCGGCGTGATTCTCTCGGGCGGACAAGCTCCCGGCGGTCACAATGTCATCGCAGGACTGTTTGACGGTTTGAAGCAGCTCAACGCGAAGAATGAGCTCTATGGCTTCCTGGGCGGTCCGTCCGGTCTGATTGATGGCGAATACATCAAGCTCGACAAAAAGATTATCGATTCATACCGCAATACCGGCGGATTTGACATGATTCGCTCCGGCCGTACCAAGTTGGATGAGGAAGAGAAGTTCGCGAAAGTGATGGCGAACTGCAAGAAGATGGGCATCTCCGC
>CAVGNO010000058.1:10851-12052 GCA_963630475.1 Blautia faecis
CGCAATATCTCATCGAGAAGAAGTCCGGCATCCAAGTCATTGGCTGCCCGAAGACAATTGACGGCGACCTGAAGAATGAGTGGATCGAGGTCTCCTTCGGCTTCGATACCGCAACTAAGGTCTACTCCGAGATTATCGGCAACATCATGCGTGACGCCAACTCCGCACGCAAGTACTGGCACTTCATCAAGCTGATGGGACGCTCCGCTTCGCACATCGCGCTGGAGTGCGCACTGAAGACGCATCCGCAAGCATGCATCATCTCCGAGGAAGTCGAAGCACAGAAGATGTCGCTCAAGAAGATTGTCGATGACCTCACAAAGATCGTGGTTGATCGCGCAAATGCCGGCATGAATTTCGGTGTCGCTCTGATTCCGGAAGGCCTCATCGAATTTGTCCCCGAAGTCAAGAAGCTTATCGCCGAACTCAATGACCTGCTCGCGAAGAAAGCCGATGAATTCGAGAAGTGCACGACTGCCGACGAGAAGATTGCATTCGTCTCCAAGAATTTGAGCAAAGCTTCCCAGAAGGCGTTCGCGACAATGCCGAAAGCAATCGAAGCGCAGTTGGTCGGCGACCGTGACCCACACGGCAATGTCCAAGTCTCCAAGATTGAGACCGAGAAGATGCTGGCCGGTATGATCGAGGAAAATATCAAAGCGCTCAATGCAAAAGCAAAAACGAAGGACAAGAAGATCAAGTTCTCGTCACAGTGCCACTTCCTCGGTTACGAAGGCCGTTGCGCAGCTCCGTCCAATTTCGATGCAGACTACTGCTACAGCCTCGGTTTCACCGCATCCGCGCTCATCGCCGCAGGCAAGACCGGCTACATGTCCAGCGTGCGCAATATCTCCAAGTCCGCTGATAAGTGGATTGCCGGCGGTATCCCGCTGACCATGATGATGAATATGGAACGCCGTAATGGTAAGAATGTCCCCGTCATCCGCAAAGCGCTGGTCGACCTGGAAGGCGCGCCATACAAGACACTGGTCAAGAACCGCGAGAAGTGGGCAAATGGCATCGAATTCGTCTATCCCGGACCGATCCAGTACTTCGGACCCGCAGACGTCTGCGATTTGCCGACTGAGACGATCAAGCTCGAACATAAATAACCTGACTCCGCGGAGTTGATTCTTTTGCGCCAGCACTTCGTCATTTCTCAGTCACGTACTCCCGGTACGCTCCTTCGAAATTCCTAGTT
>CAVGNO010000059.1:0-12014 GCA_963630475.1 Blautia faecis
CTCTTTGACCAGTTCAACGACCATAAGATTCTGGGAGCCGACAAGCGTTCACTGGCCTACACCATCACCTATCGCGATCCTGCACGGACACTCACGGATGACGAAGTCAATCGTGCACAGGAAACGCTACGCGCCGGCCTAGTCAAGAAACTCGGAGTTGAACTCAGATAAGCGAGAAACGACTATGACAAAGAAAAAATCTGAACCAAGCATCAAGCTTTGGAAACGCGAGAGTGCGTGGGAGCGCCTCGAAAAGGGCGAAGAAGCGAAACTCGAGAAGTACTGCCATGAGTACATCGATTTCATCTCCGACAACAAAACAGAACGCCGTGTTTTCAATTCACTGCTGAAGCTCGCGCAAGCCAAAGGCTTCAAAAATCTCGATGAAGTCAATGCAGCAGGCAAGAAGCTCAAGCCCGGTGATGCAGTCTACCGCCAAATTGATGGCAAGACCATCTTCTTAACTCGCATCGGCAAAGCGCCGCTTACTGACGGACTCAATCTCGTCGGCGGTCATGGCGACTGCCCACGGCTGGATCTGAAACCCAGCCCGCTCTATGAGGATGAGGACTTTGTTCTGCTGGATACACACTACTACGGCGGCATCAAGAAGTATCAGTGGGTCACATTGCCACTGGCGCTCTATGGCGTCGTCATTCGCCGTGACGGCACGAAAGTCGAGATTGCGATTGGCGACAATGCGGACGACCCCGTATTCACCATCACCGACCTCCTGCCGCATCTGGATCGCGACCAAGCGCTCAAGCCGATGGAGAAAGCAATTGACGGCGAGCAGCTCAATGTGCTCTTCGGCAGCCGTCCGGTTGCAAAAGCCGATGATGACGACGAGTGCAAGCAGAAGATCAAGCTGAATATCCTGCGCTTGCTTGCGCAGCGCTATGGCATTGAGGAAGAGGATTTCGCTTCCGCCGAACTGGAAGTCGTGCCTGCCGGCCGCGCGCGTGAATTGGGCTTTGACCGCTCGATGATTCTGGGATATGGTCAGGATGACCGCATCTGCTCTTATGCAGCAGCACGCGCAGTCCTCGATTTCAAGGGCACGCCGGCAAAGACGATGGGCGCGCTGATTTGCGACAAGGAAGAGATTGGCTCATACGGCCGTACCGGCATGGACTCCTTCTTCCTGCCCAATACAATCGCTGAACTGGTCGAAGCATGCAACAAGCAATATAGTGAATTAGCAGTCCGCCGCACGCTCGAGCATACGCGTATGCTCTCCGCAGACGTCGGATGCCTCGCCGACCCCGGATACAAAAATGTCGTCTCGCCAAACAACCAAGCGCGCATCAACTGCGGCATCGAACTGAACAAATACGATGGCGCGCGCGGCAAATCCGGCTGTTCGGATGCATCCGCCGAGTTGGTTGCACAAGTGCGCAAGTGCTTCAATGACGCTAATGTCGCGTGGCAAATGAGCGAGCTGGGCCGCGTCGATGTCGGCGGCGGTGGAACTATCGCACTCTACATGGCGCGCTATGGCATCCAAGTCATTGACTGCGGAGTCGGATTGCTCTGCATGCATGCACCCTGGGAAGTCGCCGGCAAAGTCGATACATATATGGCGTATAAGGCATACGCCGCATTTATCGCGATGTCATAATGACGCAAAACGCACAAAAAAAATCCCCCAAAGAGTCATCTCCGAAGTCTGGCACTACACCTGCTCCGGAGATGCTCAATTCTGCAACGAGCACGGCATCGCCTTCAGCGCTTGGCAGCACTGTAAACAAAATCAAGCATGACCGCGTCTTCAAGCGTTATCGGTGGATTATCATGATGTTTGCAGTGCTGGCAGTCGTCAGCATCAGCAGTCTAATTCATTTCGCTCCGCTCAACAGCTTCGCAGTAGTCTTCCCGCAGTGGAATGGCATTATGCAGATTGTGCCATGGTGCGGCGAACTGCTCAATAATATCGTCAGTCACAGCAACGGTCAGCTTGTCCGAAATATTATCACCGCGATATTCCTTATTGCGATCTATTGCTATGCGCTCGACAATACGAAGTTGATTCTCGTCAATGAGCCGAAAAAATACAGCATCGCGACGATTTTGAGCGGCGTGGAAATTTTATGCATCGCTTTAATTATCAATATCAACCGCGAATTATTCTTCCCCAAGGATTTTGCGTTCATCTGCGATAATGCGCAATTATGGCAGTGGCTCGGTCAGCAGACGCTGTTTGCCATCTGCTTGGCACTGCCGACCGCTTTAATTGCAAATCTCGTCAATAAGAATTTTGCATTCGCCACCGCGATATTTGAAGCCATGATGATCATGGTGCAAGTCAATATGCCGGGCGAGAATTATAAATTCTTCTATTACACGCTGATTGTCGCGACAATTTCGATTCCGTGCTTCAAAAACATCACTTGCCGCAATGACTATTTCCGCGGGGGCATTGGGTTGAGTTTATGCATGCTCATCATTTTGCCATTGCTCTACTTGGAAAATTTCAACGATGTCCCCAAGCGGTATTTCCTGCTCATCGCACTGATTACCGGCTTAATCACCGGTCTCGGATGCTTTAACGCACAGTGGTTCTTCGAATTTATCTTTGATTTGAATACACCGCTGCGTTTAGCCGAAATACACAATAACAACGAACTGCTCCATCGCTTGCAAATTGAAGCGCCCGGCACCGCATCGCACGTCGCAAACGTCGCTGCAATGGCCAAACAAGCGGCTCTCCGAATCAATGCCAATCCCGACTTGGTGACCGTCATGGCAGTATATCATGACATCGGGAAACTCAAAGCGCCGCAGTATTTTTCAGAAAACCAGACCAACGGCAATCCACATGAGCATCTCTCTCCCAAGGAGAGCGCTCAAATCATCATTGACCACGTGTCCTATGGCCTGGCAATCGCAAAAGAATACAAACTAGCAAAGCCGTTGTGCGACGCGATTCGGACGCATCATGGCAACTCGCTCGTGCTCCACTTCTATAATGTCGCTTGCAAACAAGCGCAGGAAAAAGGCGAACCACTGCCAAACAAGCGCGATTTCCAATATCCATACGACCGCCCGACAACCAAGGAAGAAATCATCGTCTCATTGGCGGATGCGTGCGAAGCCGCTGTCCGCGCACTGGAAAACAACACAAGACACGACCAAGCAGTGCGCGATCTCACGCTGAAAACGACCGATGCAATGCACGCAGCAAATCCTGCTGTGACGAAGGAGGAAATTGATGCCGCATGCGACGAAGCAATCCGCAAGCTCAATGCGGAACAGCCGCAGAAACGCATCGATTGCATTAACTCCATCTTCCTGGAACGCATCAAGGAATCACAGCTCGACATGGCGCAGATCACCATGAAGGAGCTCTCCGAAATCAAAAAGAGCTTCATTGATTACTATCAATACGATAACCATTCCCGCACGCAATATATGAAATTATGAATAGTGAAGTTGTGAAAATGAGCGCAGTGCGCGGCGTACGCAATATCAAACTCCTCCGCGAAATGCTCGATTACGCACTGCCATTTACCGGACTGAATGCGAAACAACCGGGCATTATCAGATTCATTATCGTCACTGCGACGAAGATGACCAAACTCAATATGCTCCACCTCGGCCATGTCGGAACCACCGATGTCATTACATACGATCTGCGCAGCGAAGATGATTTCTTAAACGGCGCATTCGACGATACTCCGCCGACACTCGCTGAAATCTATATCTGCCCCGATGTCGCACGCCAGTTCGCACAGCAATTCAACACGACGCCCGCACACGAATTATTTCTCTACGGAGTCCACGGCATGCTCCATCTGGCCGGCGAAGACGACCTCACTGATGACGCACGCGCTTCAATGCGAAAAGCCGAAGCACGCGTCCTTAGCGAGGTCGGAAAGAAATATAAAATAGATTAAAAACGGAGGATCACGGATTTCCGTTATCCTCCGTTCAAATCCGTTGAATTCCGTTTCCCTCCGTTTCCGTTATTATTTCGGCAGATTGAACGCATCGACGATATCGTCGATTTCCTTGCCGGTAATCGGCTTCATGCCACCGAGATCCTTGCATGCGATCGTGGATTTTGCGGAGTATTCCGCGACTTCCAAGCGGTCAAACGGCTGCAGCAAGCTATTGCCAGTAGAGATGACAAATGCGTTTTCGACCAGCACGATCGGATAGCGCGGAGAGATGCCGTTTGCGACTTCCTTGCTGTCCTGAATTGCCTGATCAAATGTGTATACCGGCATCTCACGTAGCATGATATAGCTTTCCGGAATCACGCGCGGATCGAACTTTTCGTGCGAGACTGCGTAGCTCATGATAGCCGGCGGTGCGGCAATGATCACAGCTTTGTGCTCCGGCTGTGCATCGAAGAGCTGACGGATAAACCACAATGCATTCGACGGCACTTTGCCACTCTCGAACTCGTTATTGGGTGATACCAGCACCAGATCTTCGGCAGTGACATTAGCGCGATCAAAGTCATGCGGCGTCACCAGCAGTGAGTTATCGGCAAAACGCCATGCATAAGTACCGGTTGCTGCGGTAAAGAGATGCTGACCATAAGCACGGCGAATCAATCGCACCATCTGCTCGCGCACTTCCAGCTCCTCGGTCGTATGCTCCAGTGATGTGACTGCACGGAACGCGCCATTGCGTCCCTCGGCAGCCGCATTGAGCTGACCTGCGCTTAACGGCTTGACGCCACCCAAGCGGACTGCGCCCGCATGCATGTGGCCGCAATAGACCAGCGTCTCAAAACGCGCAAATGCCTCGGCCATATTTGCGCCAGAGCAGCAAGTGCCGTGGTTTTCCAGCAAAATTGCATTGCATCCTTTAGCAAATTCGGCTGCAACCAGCTCGCCCAATGCTTCACTGCCCGGGATTGCATAGCCTGCATAACCAATCTTGCCGCAAAGCACATTGCTCATCGACGTAATTGCGTTATCCGGCACAACGCCGGCAACCGAGAAACTCACCAGGACTGGCGGATGAGCGTGCAAAATCGCCTTGACATCCGGGCGCATCTTGTAAATTGCGCGATGGAACGGATACTCACTAGACGGCTTGTGCGGCCCGATGATTGTGCCATCCGCTTTCACGCAGATGATGTCCTCACGGCGCAATGTACCCTTGTCAATTCCGCTGGGGCTGATCCACATATCGCCCTGCTCGTCCATGATTGACAGATTTCCGCCGCTGGTTGTCGTCATGCCATTGTAGTAGATACGCGACATGTATTCGACAATCTGGTCGCATGGCGGCATATAATTAGTTTTTTTCATGATTTTTCTCCTTATGTAGAAGAGTGCGTTTTGCTACATCGCGCTAATTTTGTGCGCAACCGATTGCGAACGCATTCAGATTCAACTCAACAAATTTTGGCTTAACGCATTTACGGATTGCATCCTCCCATGTCTGGCGGCTGATGCGCGTAATTGCGCGTGAGAGTCCCCCCAGCAGAATCAGATTTGCCGCGCGCGGCTCACCCAGCTCTTCCGCGAGACGCAATGCATCGACATAGAGGAGATGGCTGAAGACTTCACGCAATGGCGCTTCTGGCTCCGGATAGTGCGCTTTGCCACTGGAGACGGTAATCGGAATCACGCGCTGCTTCGACACCACTGCCAAGCCATCCGGCTTGACGTATGTATGGCAACGCAATGCCTCAATTGCTTCCAGCGAAAGCAGTGCGTCCGCAGTCCCCTGCTCGATTAGCGGACTATGCACATCAGTGCCGAAACGCACATTTGCGACGACTGATCCGCCGCGTTGCGCCATCCCGTGCACTTCATTGGTCTTCACTTGAAAACCGGCTAGAATCGCAGCCTGCGCAGTGATTTCACTGGCCAGCAAAATGCCCTGGCCGCCGACACCGCACATCATGATGCTTGTTGTATTCGTATCCATGGCTATTTTGCCTCCCCCGCAAATGGCACAATCGCATTGAAATGGCATACTTCGACGCATGAATTGCATCCCGCACACATCAGATGGTTGATGCGGATGCCATTGTCATCACTCTCAATCGCGGGGCAGCCAAGCTTTAAGCAAGAGCGGCATTTCTTGCATTTCGCCGCATCGATGCTCAATGGCGGTCCGACCGGCTTGCGCATCTTCAGCGGACATGGCGCACGGCTGATAATCAGCGACGGCTCATCGGCTTCCAATTCCTCGCCGACAGCCTTGATGCACTCCTTGAGCGCATAAGGATTGATGACACGGATGCGCTTGATGCCGCATGCTCGCCCGAAATCAGAAATTGATGCCGCGTACGTATCCTCGCCCATCAATGTACGGCCAGTGCCGGGGTGATCTTGATGGCCGGTCATCGCAGTCGTACGATTATCGACGACGACAATCACCGACGTGCCTTTATTATAGACGATATCCGCCAATCCGGTTATGCCCGAATGGAAAAATGTCGAGTCACCAACTACGCCGACGACTTTCTTTTTCTCGCCGGCTTTCTGCAATCCATGCGCCATCGAGATGCCGCCGCCCATGCACAGAATTACATCAGTGCGCGACAGCGGCGGGAAGACTGCCAATGAATAGCATCCGATATCGCCAGTCACCACCACATCATACTGCGCTAATGCGTAGAACAGCCCACGATGCGGACATCCCGGACAGAAGACAGGCGGGCGACCCGGCAGTGTCTCGACGGCAAAACGCGGATGCGCTTCCGGCAATGGCGCGCCGCATAGCTTATTGGCGGTCACACGCAATTTCTCCACCGAGAGCTCGCCACACGGCGGCACGACATCGCGGCCATGGCATTTGATGCCGAGTGCTTTGACATGCTCCTCCAGGAAATCATCGAGTTCCTCGACAACCAGCACTTCATCCACTTTCGCCGCAAACTCGCAGATCAATTTGTCTGGAAACGGATATGCAAAGCCGATCTTGAGCACCGATGCATCCGGAAAGACTTCGCGCACATACTCGTAAGCAATGCTCGATGTGATGATGCCCAGTTTACTTGAACGCATCTCAATGCGATTCAATGGCGATTTTGCCGCTTCCTCTTTGAGCGCTTCGACTTTCTCCTCTAGCGCAACACGCATCTTGCGTCCCCAGATCGGCAATGGACAATGGCGGGAAGGCTCCTGGATAAATCCCGCTACGTCGTGCTCTACACGCGGTTCCTCGCTCACAATACTGCGCGAATGGCTCACGCGCGTCGTCGTCCGCAAAATCACCGGCGTACGGAAACGCTCCGAGAGATCCAGCGCATATTTCATGAAATCCTTCGCTTCCTGCGAATCCGACGGCTCAATGACCGGAATCTTCGCCAGACGCGCATATTGGCGCGTATCCTGCTCAGTCTGCGAGGAATGCTGTCCCGGATCGTCGGCGACACATAACACAAGCCCTGCTTCGCAACCGATGTATGCCAGAGTCATCAGCGGATCTGCCGCGACATTGAGGCCGACGCATTTCATCGTCACGATTGAGCGCGCACCGCCCAGACTCGCACCCGTCGCGGCTTCCATCGCGACTTTTTCATTTGGCGACCACTCGCAATAGACACGCGGATCGGTGTACTTAACCAGATTTTCGAGAATTTCAGTCGAGGGTGTGCCCGGGTAACCGAAGGCCGTGCGTACACCGCCCTCCCATGCGCCCCGCGCAATTGCTTCATTTCCTGATAATAGCATAATCGATACTCCTACTGCCTGCGATAGGCTAAAACGAATGCGCCGACTAACGCCAAGATGGTCGGCAGACTGCCCGCAATAAATGGCTCAACAACGCCATTCTTGCCCAGAAGCAGCGCAAATTGCGCTAGCAGATGATAAGCCATGAAGAGCGCAACCGCGAGGATGAATCCCCGAATCGCAGTCTTGCGCCCAGTCGTCAAAGTCAATGAAAACCCCAGCAGCGTCGCAATCAGCGCTGAAAAAGGTGAAGTGAAACGCCACGCGAGCATTGCTTTGACCAGCCGTGCAGTGCGCGGCGAGACTGCATCGCTACGCGTATTGACGCGCCATAAGCCGATAATCGGGAGCTCTTCGCAACTCTGACTCTGCAAAAAGATGTCGCGAGGCTTCTCATGAAATTCGGCAGTAAATGTCTCAAAACGACTCTTCTCGCCAGGGATTGGCGTGCCGTCCTCAAGATAGCTGAAAGGCTGACGCGTCCCATTGCGGAAAATCCACGCACGCTGCTGCGTGTCATAGCTGCCCTCCGCAGCATTGATCAGCTCTGCAGTGCGGCCATTTTCGCCCAGCGTCCGCACGATTATTCCCCGGCACGGCTTCTCACGCGAAAATTCGGAGAAAAACCAATCGCGTTCATAGCGCGCGTTGTAATAAGAGAGGCTCTCGGCATTTCCGCTGCTTTTCTTATCGTCCAGATAACGCTCCTGTACATACGCTGTATAGCGGATTGCAGCAGGCGAAATCACTTCAGAAAGCAAAAGCGATACACCGCACAGCATCAGCGCAATCACGAGAATCGGCGTCGCGACACTCAACAGCGAAATGCCTGCAGAACGGATCGCAGTCAGCTCATTGTTTTTGCCCAATACCATGGTCATGAAACAAATCGCCAGCAGCGACGAAAATGGCAGAATTGTCAATAGCGTCTTCGGCATTCTTGCCGCAAAGTAGAGCAGCGTCGTCCCGACCGGCACGCCCATCCCAGAAAAATCCGGGAGGTCATCGAAGACCGCCAACAAGAGACTGACCATCGCAAAACTCACAATCGTCCCCAATAGTGGCCACGCGTACTGCGTCGCAATATGACGCGACAGCCGCCATGGGAAACACCGTTTCGCACTCTTCGCAGCGATTGCGTATTCTGATGATACAGAGCCCTGCGGCATGCCGGCTAATGAGCTTGTCTGCGCGCGACAACGATGCGCTTGACACGCAGATTGCAAATCAACTCCTGGAACGTCACTTTGAAGCCACTGCAAAGATAGACCAGCGGCGAGAGCACGCCCAGCAATACCCAGCAGAGGAAATACGCAACCGCGCGCCCGAAATAGATTGGCGAGAAGTCGCTAGTCAGCGCAACCAGTCCCCAGAAGCGCATTCCCCAAGTCTGCCCAGTGCGGTTCAGAGTAATCATGAAATAGAAGGACGCGGCAAACCATACCAGCAGCGCGAGTACATAGAATGAGAAAACGCTGTGCGGCAGGACTCCGGCCATCTGCAATCCAAGGCACAGGAGCATCAGCAGAATTCCGAAGATGCCAATCGCCGCCAAATCAATCACGGCTGCCAGAATGCGGACAAAGAATGACGGCTTATGATAGGAAAGGCCCTCCTGCAGAATCGTCGCCGCAATCGGATCGTAGTCACCGCGCATTTCGACTTTCGCTTTCAGCTTCGCCCACTTATTTTGAGCTGCCGCTTCGGCTAGATGCTGCTGCTGACCGCGCATCAGCTTCTTGAGACAATCCACTTCCGCGGGCTTCATCCAAATCGGAATGAGCGTGCTGCGGATTTGCGCACCTGCGGTAATCGTGCCATTTTCAGTCTGCTTGATCAGCGTTTCCTGATCAATCGGACCAAGCTCTTCACCGTTTTCCAGCTTTACAATGTATGCCTTTTCCTGTGTCATATTGCGTCCTTGCATGCAATCGTCATCAATCAACAGTCCCGAAGCGCGTCGTGAAGGGCCACCAGACAAAACATGGCAGACCAATAAGATTTTCGCGCGGGACGCTGCCCCAGAATCGACTGTCGAGGCTGTTGTCAGTATTGTCGCCTAACATGAAGTAGTGCCCTGCCGGCACTGTGTATTCGACGTCGTCGCCATTGCGATAGAGAGCTTGCGGGATGGCCGAATAGCCGTTATAGCCGTTTTTGCGCGAATTAATGCGCGCGAAGCCACGCGCATCCCCGGCATCCAGCTTATGGAATTCATTCTCACCAGCAGGCTTGACATAGAGCGCGCGATCACGAATCACCAGCGTATCGCCAGGCATGCCGACTAGTCGCTTGATATAGAAATCACCCGCAAGCTTGCTGCCGTTGTATAAAATGCCCCTAGTCGAAAATACCATCACATCGCCGCGTTTTGGCTCATGAAATGCCAGACTCATGCGATTGACAAACAAGTGATCGCCACTCTCCACTGCGCCATGCAAAAGCCGCTCGCCCTTATGCAACTTCAGTTGCAAATCGCCATTTGAAGCACGACGGAGACGGCTACGTAAGTCATTCAGCGTCGCAATCCGCGCGCCGATCGCTTTTGCCGCATCCATCGGCATCCCCGGAAAGACGAAATTGTTGTAATTACCGTCTACAGTTGAGTAGTATTGTATCGCGCTCTTCGGGAAAAGCGGTTTGGATGGCAATGGATTAATCACATTGCAATCAACCCAGATCTCGTCCGGCGCAACCATATCCACATAGCGCTTTGAGTAATTCAAATAATCAAACGCACGCTTGAATGCATTCGGCGCAGTATTGACTTCATCCGGTGCCGCGACATAGTGGATGCCGTATAACGTCGGCTGCATCGACCCCGTCGGAATCTTGAATGGCTGCAGAAGCAACGAGCGGATGCAAAATGCGACGCCTACCGAGACTACCAGCGTCTCCAGCCACGAACGCGCAGTGGAAAAGCTCAACTGCGGCACAAGCTTCGGCAGGACCTCACGCTCGTAATGCGCATAATGCTCCTCCAGCTGTTCAGCAGTCAGCGTGTGCTCCGCAATTATGCCGTCCAGCACGCTGATTTCCTCGCCCATACGCTCGCATTGACTCTGCGGCAAGCAATCGCAATTGCGCCGCAATGCGCGCTTGATTGACGCGCGCACTGACCGCAGACGCCGTCGAGCACGCGGAATACGCGGCAACGCATTGTCCAGCAGCCACTCGCCAAAGAAGAAGTAGCATATCAAGACATCAATGATGATTACAATCCAAGTCGGCATCGGGAGTTACTTGCTGTCCTCTTCATTATTCCGCAGCACTGCAATGAATGCTTCCTGCGGGATATTGACATTGCCATATTGCTTCATGCGCTTCTTGCCTTCCTTCTGCTTCTCAAGCAATTTGCGCTTACGCGTTATGTCACCGCCATAGCATTTGGCCAAGACATTCTTGCGATATTGCCGCACATCTTCGCGCGCGATGATCTTGCCGCCGATTGCGCCTTGAATCGCGACTTTGAACATTTGCGGCGGAATCGCTTCGCGCAAGCGTTCGCAGATCTGACGCGCACGCGCTACTGCGCGGTCTGCATGGCAGATTGACGCGAATGCATCAACCGGCTCGCCATTGACCAATATCTCCAGCTTCACCATCGGACCGGGCTCATAGCCGTCCGGGTGATAATCCATCGATCCATATCCACGCGTAATAGTCTTCAGCTTGTCGTAGAAATCCAGGACGATTTCGTGCAACGGCATACGCGCAGTGACCATCACATGGTTTGCGTCCACAGTATCAGTCTGCTGGCAGATGCCGCGCTTATCCAGAACCAGATTCATAATCGGTCCCATGAATTTGGAAGGCGAGATAATCTGGCACCGAATCATCGGCTCCTCAATATGCTCAATGAGATTGACTTCCGGCATATAGAGCGGATTATCGACTTTGCGCATCGTGCCATCCTTCATGAAGACATGGTATTCGACGCTCGGATATGTCAGAATCAAGTCCATGCCATACTCGCGGCGCAAGCGCTCCTGCACGATGTCCATGTGCAGCAACCCGAGGAAACCGCAGCGGAAGCCTGCACCCAATGCAATCGAACTTTCCGGAACGGCAATGAATGCCGCGTCATTGAGTTGCAATTTCGCAATATTGAATTTCAGCTGCTCATATTCATCCGCTTCAACCGGATAAATACCCGAAAACACCATCGGAACCGACTGCTTGAAACCCGGCAATGCTTCCTGCGCCGGATTCGCACTCAACGTCACTGTGTCCCCGACTTTCGTGTCCTTCGGCGTCTTCAATGTCGTGATGATATATCCGACATCGCCGGGACCAAGCGAATCCGTACTCTTCATCCGCGGCGAAAAATAACCGACATCCTTGACGCTGGTATCTACGCCCGTCTCA
>CAVGNO010000060.1:0-2501 GCA_963630475.1 Blautia faecis
CGTGGAGTTAGAGAATTTTGCGTCAGAACGAGGAATTTCGAAGGAGCGTACCGGGAGTACGTGACTGAGAAATGACGGCGGTCGTGAGTGCGAATTTTCGGTTCTGGCGGCAAAGCGCCACACACGATGACGCGAAGCGCGCGTAAGGCGTAGCCAACTACGCCGAATGTGCGCGACAAAGTCAGCGTGTGATGCCGCGCCGCCGACTGGATTGAAAATTCGCACTCATGACCGATTATGGCGCAAAAGAATCAACTCCACGCAATCAGGAAAAAGAGCCAGCTAGATGCCGGGATAGTGGGGGGGGGAGGGGAAGCATCTAACTGGCTCAAATGGTATCGCGAATTTGCCTTACTGTAAACGTAAAGAGAGAATTTTCAAGTACCGCTAAAATGATTTACTGGGGAATTTCGGTGAAATGCCGTATAATTTGCGACACTTCATGCGCATCAGCGCTTGTGACGATGGGGATGCCGAGGCTTTTGGCCATCGTCAGCCATTCTGGCGCGGGATAGAATTCTTTGCAAGGCTTATCCAGTCCTGCAGTATTGACTTCGATTGCGATGCCGCTTGCGGCGATCTCGCGTATGCACTGCGCCATCTCATCGTGCAGATCCGGCGGCAGTGTGAAGCCGAATTTTTTAGGCAGATCAATATGCGCGAGCCAGCTCCATGGTCCGGCTTTGACGATTTCGTGCAAGCGCTTGATGTAGAGTTCCCAGATGCCATGGCGTTCGTTTTCGTTGAGCGCAAGCCACTCATCGGCGCGATTGTCGATTGGGAACGCGTTTGCATAATGGATTGCGCCAATGACGTAATCCAGATGATAGCGCGCAGTGAGCGCGTGTAGCGCATCCACGGTTTCGGGAAAATAGTCGGCTTCGACACCGACGCGCATCTCAAAGCCGTCGTGTGACAGATCGCGTTTGAGCGCAAATGCTTCGTCGCAATATTCCCCAAAACGGTCGATAGGGATTGACCAATCGACGTTGCCGTACGGCGAAAGCACGAGGTGGTCGCTGATGCCGAATACCGTAACGCCGGCCGCGCGCGCGGCATCCGCCATCTCACGGATGCTGTTTGCGCCATCGCTCCATCTGCTATGATTGTGGCAGGAAAAAATCATTTTATCGTACAGATTTCTGACTCCACTGAATCATGTGCATTCATACGGCCGGGGAAAGCTCGCCGCCGGCCGTATAGTCGTTTCCTACAGCGTTCCGAAGAGTCGGTCTCCGGCGTCACCCAGGCCAGGCAGGATATATGCGTGGTCATTGAGTGCGTCATCCAGATTGCCGAGGTAGATATCAACATCTGGGTGGTCGGTTGAGATGCGTTTGACGCCTTCGGGGGCGCCGATGATATTGAGCAGTTTGATATGCTTTGCGCCGCGCTTCTTGAGAAAGTCGATAGCAGCGGATGCTGAACCGCCGGTTGCAAGCATGGGATCCAGCACCATCACGACGCGTTCCGCGACATCTGGCGGCAGTTTGCAGTAGTACTCAACCGGCTCGAAGTTTTTGGGATCGCGGTAGAGGCCGATATGACCGACGCGCGCTGCGGGGATGAGGCTGAGCATCGCATCGACCATTCCGAGGCCGGCGCGCAGAATTGGCACCAAGCACACGTGCTTGGGCAGTTTGTAGCCGGTGGTCGTCATCAGCGGCGTCTCGATTGGCGTTGCTTCCAAAGGCAAGTCGCGTGTCGCTTCATAGCCAATCATGAGCGCGACTTCGTGCACCAGCTGGCGGAAATCTTTAGTGTTGGTCTCCTTGCACCGCATCATCGTGATTTTGTGCCGAATCAGCGGGTGATCCATCAAATGCAATTTTGCATTGTTCATTGCTGTTTATTTCTCCTCGTTTTTCTTTTTCGGCAACACGAGATTCATCACGACACCCACGATGGTTGCGACGAACAGTCCGGAGAGGCTCAATTTGAAATTCGGCGAGAAGACGATCGGAATCACGCCGTCATTGAGTGCGCCAATGCCGATGCCGACGCAGAGAGTGCCAGCCATAATGGTCAGGTTCCGGCTATCTGTCATGTCGAGTTTAGCTTCGCAGACGAGGCGGATACCGATAGCCGCGATCATACCGAAGAGGATCAGCTCGATGCCGCCTTTGACTGGCGCAGGGATGGTCTGGAGGAATGCGCCGAATTTGCCGAAGAGTCCGAGGATGATTGCGAAGATCGCCGCGAGACGCAGAATTGCCGGGTTGTAATTCTTCGTCGTCGCCAGAACGCCAGTATTTTCCGAGTATGTCGTGCTAGCCGGACCGCCCAGGATACCAGCGGCAACGGATGCCAAGCCATCGCCGAGCAGTGTGCGGTGGATGCCGGGATCCTTGAAGAAGTCTTTGCCAACGACTGCGCCGTTAGTCGTGATGTCGCCCAAGTGTTCCATGAATGTGACCAGTGCGATTGGCGCCAACAGCGTGATGGCGTGGAAGTCAAAGATCGGCAGTGAGAGGAAGTTGTTCTTGAATGGGACATTGAAC
>CAVGNO010000060.1:2511-12009 GCA_963630475.1 Blautia faecis
GGTCATTGAACCATGGCGCTGCGGCAATCGGCGCGTAATTCATCTCATACCATCCAAACCAGCTCAACACCAAGCAGAGCAGATAGCCTGCGGCGATGCCAATCAGAATCGGAATCAACTGGAAGATGCCTTTATTGCGGTTCATGCAGTAGACAATCACACAAAAAGTAAAGAGCGCGATTAAAGCGCTCTTTAACGTGTGTAAATCAAATGTCGCATGAGAATAAATATCAAGAGAATCCTTGATACCGACTCCGGTCAAGCTCAGACCAATAATCACGATTACCGGTCCGGTGACGACTGGCGGGAAGATTCGGCGGATGAAATCCGGCCCCGCGAGTTTTGCGATCAATGCAAAGACGAAATAGACCAGTCCTGCTGCGATAATACCGCTTTGTGCCAACTGGATATTGTGCGGGATGTCTTCAGCGACTTTGCCGATGATGAGACATAACGCCGGAATGAATGCGAAGGATGAGCCCTGGAATACAGGAACAATCCCCTTGGTGCAGAGGTGGAAGAGCAGTGTTCCGATACCAGCGGTAAATAGCGCGACGGCAGGCGACATGCCGGTAATCAGCGGAACCAATACAGTAGAACCAAACATCGCTAGCGTGTGCTGAATGCCCAGCGCGATGTTCTTCGCATTCATTTCAGGAAGTATCATAGCAGAAGTATTTATGCTATACTCATGAGCCGAACAGCGTGATTTTACATCACATCTGCACGAAGCCGCCCCGATTTGGGCAAACTGGCTTAATATAGTGTACCGTTGGTGGACGATAATCAACCGATGCGCGATGTCCCGGCATTTTTGAGCCGCAAAAATGACGAATATCGAAGAAAAATTTGCTGTAGTGGTAGAAAAATTAGGATAATGAATTATTTTACAGTCATTCTGCTTTTTGAAGGTATAAAGACTCGTGCTGCCCTGTGGCGGTGGCGAGGTGTGTGTTGATGTGCATTGATTAGTTCTGTTCCTAATGCAATAAATAACCACCGCTAGCGCGTGGCCTCTTTGCAGGCTCAACCTAGTGGTTTTTAACGAAAGGAGAAAAGATGTCTTACACGTGTATCGCAATTATGGTCATCGGTATTGCCGTCGCGCTTTATGGCATGAACATTCAGAAGAAGGGCTCTCCGATTGGTCAGCCGCTGGCAATTATCGGTGCAATCCTGGCAATCGGCTGTGCATTGTGGAATGCGACAAGCTCATTCGGCAGCGACGAAGCTGCAATTGCCCGTGAATATCGTTACATCATGCTCGAGAGCAAGTTCCTTGCGAAGGATGTCCTCAAGCAGATGCCGAACGTGAAGAAAGTCGCGGTATTTGTCGATCCGAGCAACTACTTTGACGAATGGGGTGAAGAGCGTACTGAAGTCCGTAAGAACTACGCAGTGGAAGGCCTGAAGGATGGCTTTGGCAGCGGCGTCGAAATCAACGAAATCTATGTCACACCGAAGAAGATTCAGAAGCCAGCTCCGACCAAAGCTCCGGATGGCTCTGAAATTCCGCCGATTCCGCCGATGGAGGCAATGAGCGGAATGGTGAGCACTGCTGACATCACCAAGTGCGTCAAGGATGCCAAGGACGCTGATGTGATTATCGTAGCTTATCAGCTGCCGCCGATGCTCTCTCTCGCTCAATCCATGAGCCTCTTCAAGGGCAAGAAAGTCGCGTTGGTCAATTGCGGTAACGCCACCGAAGCAGCTGCAGTCTTCCAGGATGGTGGCAAGAACGTCGGCGAGCTCCTCTGCATGGTCGTGAGCAAGCGCAGCGCTATCTATGACGACGATATGCCGTCCAATGAGCAGAAGGCATTTGACAAGCGTTACATCGTCATCAGCAAGGATAACTACGAAGCAGCGATCAAAGAAGCTACTAAGTAATTCCTGAAACCGTGGAGTTGATTCTTTTGCGTGATAACTTCGTCATTTCTCAGTCACGTACTCCCGGTACGCTCCTTCGAAATTCCTAGTTCTGACGCAAAACTCTCTAACTCCACGGAATCAGGTAAGTCATCCAGTCAATCGTTAATTAATTGTGCCGGTGAACGGAAGAAGATGCTGTTCACCGGCTCTTTTAGTATCATCGCACATCATTGGCAAGCATACATCTATGGGAACAAATTTTACAGACCGCGATCGGATTCTAGGCTGCTGGCTGGGGAAAGCGATTGGCGGCACGCTGGGCGCACCTTATGAAGGCAGCAATGGCATGCATGCATTGGACTTTTACAAGCCAGTCCCGACATGCATGTTGCCCAATGACGATCTGGATTTACAGGTATTGTGGGCGTGCAAGCTGGCGACCGACTGGCATGGCGTAGTCTCGCTGAAGAATTTCGGGGACGCGTGGCTGCATAATGTCGAGTTTCCGTGGGATGAGTACGGCGTTGCTATCCGCAATCTGCGTCTAGGCATTCCCGCGCCGTATTCTGGCATCTATGACAATGCGTTCACTGATGGCGAGGGCGCGGCGATTCGTTCCGAACTCTGGGCAGTATTGGCGCCGCGTAATCCGGCTTTGGCCGCGAAGATGGCGAAACTGGACGGCTGTGTCGACCACTGCGGTGCGGGTGTAGACGCGATTTGTTTCCTCGCCGCATTGGAGAGCGAAGCATTCAGCGGCAACACAGATATGAATGCGCTGATTGACAGTGCGCTGAAGTATATCCCTGCCGATAGCAAATTGGCGGCCGCAATCAATTTTGTCATTCATACAATCGATGAGCTGGGCGCGAACGCGACACCCGAAGCACTATGGAAGCAGATTATGACGCATTACGCGTCGCCGAATTTCACTGATGGCTGCATGGACACCGCATTTATTGTCGCGGCATTGCTACTCGGACAAGGCGATTTTGAAAAGACGATTTGCATTGCGGTCAATTTTGGTCAGGATGCGGACTGCACGGGCGCGACAACCGGTTCGATTATGGGGTTAATCAATCCGGCGGGCATTCCCGAACGCTGGCTTGCGCCAATTGGCACCAGTTTAGTGATCAGCAAGGAAATCACCGGCATTAATCCGCCCGCAGATCTCGAGGGCTTCACCGATATGCTGATCGAGTTGCGCGACAAAATCACAGTCGATGAGACGATTCCGCCGAAGCCAGATATGACGCAATATGAAATCACTGCGGAAAAATGCTTCTTCGCGCCGTGGTTTGCCGCGGATTTCGAAAAATTCAAGCCAGTTTTCGACGAAGAGCATAAGGAACAAGTCAAGCTCCCCGGCAATCTCTTCAAAGTCGATTTCAAGGATGTCCCCAATGACGCACTTGTACTCTATCGCGTTTATTTCGATTTGGAGCGCGACCAGGAAGTACATGTTGTCGTGAATACAAAAGCGCGTTCGCGCGTCTGGATTGACGGCGAATACGCATTCGGGCGTGATGGCGGCGAATTTGTTCCGGCATTCCACCGCCCGCAGCTCAATCAGATTGCGCGGCCGACGCTGAAAGCTGGACGCCACACGCTTGTCTTTGCTCTTGCGCCGATCGGATGGAACCGCGAGGAGGAATGCGACGATGTCCTCTTCGGTGTCGCAAGCAAGGATAATCAGTGGCTTGTGAATGCAGGACGATAGCGTTTTGCTCCCCGTTTGCGTTGTTAGCAAACGGGGATTTTTTCTGCAATAATTTATCGTACTTATGGCAGTACAGTAGTTTAGGGATTATTTTATGGACTTTACAAAAAATGTAATCTGACAGTATTGGCGTTTTTGCGTCAAATGCGGTCAGGCCTGTTTCTGTGTTTTGCAGTGGCAGGAATCAATCCACACAATCCCAACTGAAATATGGATCCTAGCAATATACTGGTCACGATAGAACAGAATCTATCGCATGTAATTGAAGTTATAGACGGATGGCTGTGGGGCTGGCCGTTGCTGATATTGCTGGGAAGCTGTCACGTATTCCTGACATTCCGCTTGAAGTTCATCCAGCGCTATATTCCGCTGGGCATCAAATTGAGCCTTACTCCGGACAAGAGCAGCAAGGGTGATATTTCGCATTTTGGCGCATTGGCAATTGCTTTGGCGGCGACGATTGGCACCGGCAATATCATCGGTGTTTCGACTGCAGTTGTAAAGGGCGGTCCCGGTGCAGTGTTCTGGTGCTGGCTCTTTGGTGTGTTTGGCATTGCGACCAAATACGCAGAAGCAGTCGCGTCAGTCAAATTCCGTATTCATGATGCTGATGGCAAGTGCCATGGCGGACCGATGTATGCGATTGAGCGCGGCATGCACTGCAAATGGCTGGCGGTGCTCTTTGCCATCTTCACTATTCTCGCGTGCTTCGGCATTGGCAATATGGTGCAGAGTAACGCAGTTTCGACCAGCGCTGTCGCCATCTTCAAGGGCTTGAAGCCGTGGCATGTCGGCTTGGCAGAAGCGGCATTCATCGCAGCTGTCGTGCTGGGTGGTCTGCGCTGGATTTCGCGTTTGTGCGAAGCGCTCGTGCCATTTATGGCAGTATTGTATGTCGTCGGTTGCCTGATTGTCATTGGCTGCTGCTCGGAATTCTTCCTGCCAGCAATCAAGCTGATTTTGACGGATGCATTCAGCATGAAAGCTGTCGGCGGCGGTTTCCTAGGCACGCTGATGATGATGGCGTTGCGCTTCGGTGTCGCGCGCGGATTGTTCTCCAATGAATCCGGCATGGGTTCCGCGCCGATTGTCGCAGCAAATGCGCAGACGAAGAATCCGGTGCGCCAAGCGTTGATTTCATCGACCGGTACATTCTGGGATACTGTCATCATCTGTGCTATCACCGGCATCACGGTTGTCTCTTCCGGTCTGGCGGCGATGAATGAAGCGAAGAATATGCCAGAGCAGTCTGTCATCGTCGCTTCGGAAGCAGTCGAAGTAATTGAGAACAAGAGCGGAGAAGTCGTCGCGGCTGCCGAAGTAATTGATGTCGAGAAGATGCCGGTAGTCGCCAATGCCGAACGCAGTGTCAATGAAGCATTGCAGGAGTTCAACACCCGCGCTGCGGTTGCGCTCAATCAGCCGGTAGTCCCGGGCAAAGTCGCATACTGGGGTGATTTTGAAGCGCAGCATCTGATTCAGGGCGCATTCTCGCATATTCCTCATGCGGGCAAGTACATCCTGCTGATTTCACTGATTATCTTCGGTTATACCACAATTCTTGGATGGTATTGCTATGGCGTGCAAGCATTCCACTATCTGGGCGGCAATATCGGCATGATGATCTTCCGGCCGATCTTCATCATCGGAATCTTCTTTGGCGCAGTATTCCAGCTGAATATGGTGTGGAATTTCTCGGATATCGCAAACGGATTGATGGCAATCCCAAATATGATCTGCCTCTTTGCGTTGAGCGGTGTGATCGCGAAGGAGACTTCGAAGTATCTGTGGCATGGCAGCATCGATACGCCCGATCCGGAATGTGTCGATGACCCCGGCGCAGATGATGTCTCATTCGAAGACATGAGCAAATAACGGGCGCTATGCCTGAATTGCCTGAAACAGAAAATATCGCCCGCGCACTCAAAAAAGCAGTGTGCGGGCGCACAATTTGCGGCGTCGAAGTCTATTCGCCGCGCTTACGGACTAGCTTGCTGCCGCTGAAAGACGCAAAGCTTGCTGGTCATAAAATTATTGATGTGTTACGGCGCGGGCGATATGTGCTGGCGAAGCTGGATGACAACCGCGCACTGATGCTTCATTTCGGCATGTCCGGCGTCATACGCGTCGAAGCACCGGATGAGCCGCCGCGGCGTAAACATGAACACGTATTTGTCTTCCTCGATGACGGCCGTGCAATGCGTTTTGAGGATCCGCGGCGCTTCGGATTATTCGAATGCGTCGCGCTTAATGCGGATGGCCTGCCGCAGTGTCTTGAATCATTGGGTGTCGAACCGCTCACGCCGCAATTCGATGCTCAATATCTTCATGACGCCGCGCACAAGCATCAGATGCCAGTGAAGCTCCTGCTGATGGATAATACAATTGTCACCGGCATTGGCAATATCTATGCAAACGAGACGCTCTTTGCCGCCGGCATTGCGCCGCAACGGTCTGCCAATACACTGACGCTGGATGAATGCGCACACGTCGTCCGCGAAGCTAAAGCGATACTGTTGCGCGCGATAGCCGCCGGTGGCAGTACTATCTCGGATTTCCGCAATGTCGATGGATCGGAAGGCAAATTTGCGCGCGAGTTATTGATTTATGGCAAAAAGAGCGCGCCCTGCCCTAAATGCGGCGCGCAAATCGAATGCATTACACTCGGCGGCAGATCGTCATTTTATTGTCCGCACTGCCAGCAGTAAATTTACATTAACTTTGCGCAAAACTGCTTGAAGAAGCATTTTTGCGCAAAATGTAGGGCCGGCGGCTTGTCCCCGGCCGCAAAATGTAGGGCCGGCGGCTTGTCCCCGGCCTCGCCGGACATTTTTAACACGTGGAGACGACGTTCCCGGAGCGGGAAGCGCGTTCGATCTGCCAGATGCCCGGCGGATTAAAGGGCTGTCCTTTGAGATCGGGGTTATAATCCAGCTCGGGTATGGCGTCGATATCGCCATCAAGATATTCGGCGATGCGTTCAGCGAGCACTTCGAAGCGTGTCGTCAGTGCGCCAATACGCGCTTCCATTGCTTCAACGCCGAATGGCTTGGAAGTCTGGTTCCAATCTTTGGAGAAGGAACGGCGATATGCGATGCTGGCCTTCATGCATTCGCGCACGCCGATGTCAGCGACATTCATCAGTGCTTCGCGGTCGTCGCGCTTATATGCATCGACCAATTCGCGGCGCATCTTGAGCTTCATGACCAGCAAGCGCAGTGCATTATTGAAATTCATGAAGTTTCCGCCGCCATTACAGCGGTAGTGGCGCAGTTTCTTCTGTATCTCCGTCAATGCATCGACCAGATGATTCATCGGCTCGTCGGAATCAATAGTTGAGAGATGATCGAGAATGCCCAAGAGCGGATCATCATAGAGCAGCACGGAGAGCGTCGTGTTAAATGCCTTGCGGTCTTCCTCATTGAGGATGGTTTCAATTTCAATGGACCCCGCTTGAATCGTTCCGGAGAGATTGCCGCCGCACATCATGAGGAACCGGCGTGCCGCCATCGCGTCATCGCCATAGTTGTCGATATTCATGCCGTATGCCATATCGGACGCGCACTGCAATCCGGCAAGTGCGGATTCGTAGTCGCAATATCCGCCGTCATCGCCCCACATCGTGAAGAAGACTTCATCGACTTTTGCTTCGCGTGCCATTGACAGCGCGGGGAGCGTGGTGCTGACGGTTTTGACGTGGTCATACCACAAGCGCGTCCACGTCCAGATGCCACCGGCGAAGATAACCGGCTTATTGAGCAATTTATGGACATTGAAGAGCTTGCGATATGTCTCTTCGTCAGTATGATAGTAGTCCCAGTAGACCATCCCGACGCCTTCGGGGATTTGCTTTGCGATTTCTTCAGGTAGCGGCACGCCTGAATAGTAGTCGTGATGTTCGCTATCCGCGATACGGAAATACATATCCGACCAAATCATCGCTTCCAATCCGGCAGCGGCGCATTGAGACTTGACGCGCGCGAGATGGCGGTTGAAGAGCTCGAAATGCGGGACATCGCCATGGATGTCATAATAGCGACCACGGCCGAAATCGTGCGCTTCATCCATGCCGATATGAATGCGGCGGCTACGCAGTGCTTTGCTCCAGAAATCGATAATCTTTGCAGTCAGCGCGTATGTGTCCTCGCTGTCTGCCAGCAGTGACCAGCCGGTATCACGCACATTGCCGTATGCCGGCCAGCGCAATACTTGCGCCATGTGCCCAAGCAGCTCGATGCAGCCGACGACCTCGATGCCCAGCTTTGCACCCCAGTCATCGATAGCGCGCAACTCATCCATTGTATAAGCGCCGCGCATGAAGCCGAAATATGGCTCGCCGTCCATTGCAAATGTGTCTTCGCAATAGAGATAGAGCGTATTGTAACCCATGATGGCCATGCGTGCCATGTAGAGCTTGATGTATTCCGGCTTCATGACGCGATTGCGGGACAAGTCGATCATGATGCCCATGCGTTTGAATGGCGTGCTGCAGCAGCAATACGCATTACCCATTGCCATGCCGACGCCACGCAGTGCGGCACAGAGAGTAGTATAGCGGATGCGGATGCCGTCTTCCTCGCGCTTTACTTCGCAATAGCATTCATCTGGCTGGCAATCTGACGCTTTTTCAAAGAGTAGCCGCTTGCCAAATTGACTTCCTTCAACCAGCTGCCCGTATTCAGTGGCTAATGCTTGTAATGCAGTTGATAGTTCTGCAGGTATCTCGGAGTTGTTCCACGTCAAATGTCCAGAAGTCTTGGTCGCTTTTAACATAGTGCAGTCAGGAATGGTGAATGTGATAAGGGAAATAATCGTATAGCACTTACTGTATACCACGTTTGACAATTTAACGTGACTCTGTAAATGCGGAATTATATTTTTTGCCAACTTGAAAAGTACTGAACTGTGCTTATAGTATGGCGTTTTCCGAAAATTGTTCATTTAATCTCCTTTGTTTGAAGCGGGTGTAGCATAGTGGTAATGCTTCGGCCTTCCAAGCCGATGATGTGGGTTCGATTCCCATCACCCGCTCCAAGTTGAGAAAAATTGCAAGACATAAGCTCGGAGAACTTGAAAACCGCACTTCAACTGCTAAATTAAGTGCGCTGACAAAATTATAATGCCAGAGTGGCGGAATTGGCAGACGCGCTGCGTTCAGGTCGCAGTGGGCTTACGCCCGTGAAGGTTCAAGTCCTTTCTCTGGTACCATTTTAATACAGGAAATAAGTCACTTTTTTGCCGTCTGTTTTGGCTAGAAGGTGGCTTTTTTTCGTATCATATCTATTTGCTCTTGCTCCGCCTCCCTTAATACCTTTATCGCTTAAACACCCGGAGCTTACGCCCCGGGCACAGAACACGTAGGGCCGACGGCTTGTCCCCGGCCTGATTGAAAAGACAGCACCCACCGGGGCATCCATTCCTCCGTTATTCCTCCGTGAAAAACGGCCGGTATCGCGTATGGCGTGGGAGCAGGAACGACTGTTGTATCAGATTTTTTATGTCAATAAATTGCATAAAAAATTATTTTTGCATTATATTAAATGCAAACGCAAAACAGGAGGACGCCATGCTGATTGCACTTTCCATCGACAACTGCCTCATCTACGATACTAGGACCGAATTCACGCTTCAGGCCAACATGCAGAGCAGACGCTTCGCCCAGAACATTGCGCCTGCGGGAAAAATCCATGTTGTCAAGTCCGCCATCGTCATCGGGCCGAACAATTCCGGCAAGACCAATCTCGTGAGAATCCTGGCGACACTCAAAGGAATCATCCTCAATACACAGGCCAGGCTGGAGAAGAACCTCTTTTCTCCTGCGAATATATGCAGCCTCTCCGTAGCCTTTTCGGCAGACGCACATGAATATCTGTATGCCATCAAGTATGACACGAACAGTTCAGAAT
>CAVGNO010000061.1:0-1312 GCA_963630475.1 Blautia faecis
GTATAACGCAAAGCAAGACGATTCCAGCAGCATCTATGATACTCACGCATTGCGCTCGCACGCCGAAGACAATACGACAGGAAAAGATATAGGTGACTTCCTCAAAGGTACGGATACTTCGCTGATTGCCTGGATGACGACAGTTGATCCGCGCCTCAACCACAGATGGTCGTCCTGGCGCTGGCATAATGGTGATGTGAAGAATAACAGCACCGAGACAGAAGGCACGGGCACTACATACAATACTGGCAAAATTTTCCGCGAGGAAAGCACAGACATGCTGGGCACCATCTCCACAGATGTCACTGAAACAACTGGTCATTACGTAAAAAATAATTCAGATATCGATGTAGAGACATCGTTGAATTTGGATGGAAGTGGTGCAACCGAGAATGCCGATGGCACTTGGTCATCTACCGCAGTGACATACTCGACGGCGTTCATCCCGAATCATCCGATTACCAACTTCTGGCAATTGGGCGCAGTGCATCGCGGTGAAGCATGCCGTACAATCAATCTGACTAAATACGGCACTGAAGGCGGCGGTCTCTATACAGCCGGCGATGGATGGATTCTGGATCGCATCAAGCTCTCCGCTATCTCCAAAGACACGCCTGTTTTCGGACGCTTCAATCCCAATTGCCTCAACGAAAACTCCTTCCGCTACCTCTTCGAGGGACTGCCCAGCGAAAATAAAACATTCGCATACGAGCAATACGCCAATGATAGTACAGCTACACATTATACCGAACCAGGCACGCAATTCCCGGATTGGCTCAATCAAACCAATCCAGACAGTGTATTCACTGCACCGGTTGTTGGAAACATCAACGTTTTGCCAGTGAAAGCGATGTACAATTGGTTGCAAGACGGCGCAAATATTGCTGGTACTGCACCCAATAACCGCGAAGCGGAAAAGATCTTCGCGTGCACCGCAGGGCTGCTCTCGACACGCTACGAGACCTTCAGCGTCTTCACTGTCTCGCAAAATCTGAAGTACATCGCAACCGACGATTTCGTCACAACCATCGACGAAGAGTCTATCCCTTCGAAGAATAAATTCCTCAAGCAATTCGCTAATCCGGAGAAGCTGACCGTCAGTGACAGGAGCGGCACAAGCGCAGACGTCTGGTACGAAAAGAAAGGCCTCCAAGTGCGCCTCCTCACCATCATACGCGATTGCTGGACGAATAAATTCGAAATCGTCCGTAGCCAGAAATACGAATAATTCTGTTTATCCCGTTAATAAATAAACGCCAATGTTGAGAAAAAAAGGACATTTTACTTTAATTGAACTGCTGGCGGCAATCGC
>CAVGNO010000061.1:1322-11861 GCA_963630475.1 Blautia faecis
ATATTAGCAGGGATTTTAATAGGCGGCATCGGTTATGCCGGACGGCGCGCTGATGAAGCGAAGAGCTATGCCGTCATCCAGAAAGTCGCGATGGCGCTTGAGCAATTCAAGCAGACCAACGGATACTACCCCGTTTCAAAGCAGAAGAATGAAAGCGTCAAAGCAGCGCAACTGAAGTTCTACTTGAACGACGATGCGCTGCCGATACTGCAGCTGGCTCTCACCGACGGCAACACCATCGAAGACAAATTCTACGACATCAAGACGAAGAAGTCATTCATCGCGCTGGAAGATGTCGGCAATGGCACAAAAGAGAGCCCGATGGTAATCAATGACGCTTGGGACGCGCCGCTGTACTACCGGTGCCCTGGCGAACACAACGCGAGCTCATACGACTTGTGGTCATACGGAAATGACGGCGTGAGCAGTACTGACGATGACAAACTGGATGACATAACTAACTGGGAAAAAGAATAGCTATGCGTAAATATCATTTTACATTGATAGAATTGCTAATCGTCATAGCAGTCATCATCATCCTAGCGGGTATGCTGGTGACTGGCGCCGCACGCGCAATGGGCAAAGCCGACCAAGCGAAATGCCGCGCGTCCATCACCGCGCTCTTCAACGCCATCAAGCAGTATGAGGCGACTTACGGCATCATGCCCTGGCAGAAATATTTCGATACCGGGATATTCAAGAATAAGAGCTATACAGACCTGGATTCAGACTTCAGTTCGCAGACCAAACCAACAAAAGGCGACAAATGCGTCATCGCAGTGGATGACTACTCCGCATTTATCAAGATGTTGCAAGGGAAAGCCAATACTGCTAAGCTCAATCCGCGTAAGATCAAATTCCTCGATATCCAGGGCAACGACGAAGGTGAATACAAAGATCCATGGGGTGAGAATTTCAGAATAGTTTTCAATAATACCAATAACGAGGATTTCTTCAGAAAAGGCATTGCACCGGGCGTCTGGTCAAGTGATGATGCCGCAGTCTACGCATCAGTCATGATTTGGTCGAAAGGACCAGATACTGAGGAAGAGCGCGGCAGTAGCGATAGCGAAATCAATAATGCTAAAAATGAAGACAACATTTACTCCTTCCCAGTGGAGTATAACAAGAGCAAGAATCGTTTTGAAGTCTCGCACTAGTAACGGGACGTAGCTGAAAACCGCGAAGCACGTGGCTTCACGGCAGTAGTAAAAATAATCTTGAGAGTCAAGTCAATACCTTAAAGCTCAACAGGGAGAACTGAAAAATGAAACGTAACAGCTTCACTTTGATTGAATTGCTGGTTGTGATCGCAATCATCGCAATTCTGGCTGGCATGCTGATGCCGGCAGTCCAAAAAGCCCGCGCATCCGCTCATCAGAGCGCTTGTATGAATAACATGAAACAGCTCGGTGTCGCCGAAGCGCTCTTCACCGCCGAAAATGACAGCCGCATCAATCCCGACAAGAGATCTGCCGGTAGCTATGATAACGGAACTGTCTCGCATCATGAATTTGATGAAAATGGTATGTTCAGCTACTGCGGCGGATTGTATCAATATCTTGGACAGGAATCCCGCGCATTTAAGTGCCCTCTGCAGGATAACTATGGAACGTACGAGGAAGTTTTCTATCGCGCAAAAGATACAGCGTATTTTAGCTTGCCACGCATGAGCTACCTCATCAATGGTGGTATGCATGTAAGTTTTGGCTACAACACAAGTGATAGATTGAGTACGACGCGTAATGCATGGATGAAAATTAGCCGTGTCAATGCGCCCTCCAAGACTGCCAGCGCGACTGAAGCCCCAGAAAAAGATGGCACTAACGATTTTGATTACGCAAACACAGTTGCTTATAGCGGTGTGTCACAAGGAGGTACATGGAGCACCAAAATTGGTGACTACCATCATGTTCCCACGGTTGATGATCCAGGTTACTTCAATCTGACTGCTCACGGCAAACGTGCCAATTTCCTCTATCTGGATGGCCACGTCGAAGTCGTCCAGGAAGACGAAGCTATCGATCTGCTGACCAAGGGCGAGACCATCTGGGCTGCCAAATAACCGCTATACCGACATAATCTGAATCGATAATCACATATCCGCCGTGTCCAGGCCGTCACTTGCCTGAACACGGCGGATTTTTTTTACGGAAACGGAGGATAACGGAATCCGTTTAACAGGCTGGTGATAAACAACGCTATGCTTGCCCCTTATGCGAATGCCGCGTGTTATCGGCGCAAGCCACTTGTCCTGTGCCCGGGGCGCAAGCTCCGGGGCTTTTTCTCGGTCATCCCTCCCCTTTTCCGTTAATTTCCTTCATCAATCTGGCGATGGCATATAGCGGGATGTTCATCAATTGCAGCGGATGCTCGTCGTTGGAAATGCTGTCAATGCGGAAGTCCGACATCGATGTGCGCACCGACAGCGGAATATGTTGTTTGCGCGCAAACGGCAACAGGCTTCGCGCACGCAGATTTTCCTCGGCTTTGACTTCATGCGGGATTATCCTGCCGCCATATTGATAGAGGAAGTCTACTTCGCATTGTGAGTTGCTGTCAGCCCAGTTACTATCTGTTGATAGAGAGTGTCTCACCTGGAAGCATCGGAACACGCGCGGCGACGCCCAGCATCGAAATGATGCGGTTCATATCGAAATCATGCGCAAACAGCTCGGCTATCAGCTCATTGCTGTCACAATTGATGTACGCAAGATGCTTGAAGCGCGTCCTTCCAAATTCCTTCATCAACCACGTCTTGCCGACTTGACGCACCCCCCGCAACAGCAGTGGCTTGCGCCCCGACTCATCCTTCCATGCAATAAGTTTGTCAAATATACTGCGTATCATCTTAACTCCTTGAAAACGATAATGAAAATGATGATACTATATCCCTTCTACGACATTTTTCCGAAGATAAATCCTCCTCAAGACGACATTTTTCCGAAGATAAAAAACGTTCAACGGAAACGGAGGATAACGTATTCTGTATTACCATGAAGGTGACAAACAACGCCACGCTGCCCCTTATGCGAATGGCGCGTGTCATCGGCGCAAGCCACTTGTTCTATGCCCGTGGCGCACGCTCCGGGGCTTTTTCTCGGTCATCCCCCCCACCACGCTGCCCCTTATGCGAATGGCGCGTGTTATCGGCGCAAGCCACTTGTTCTGTGCACGGGGCGCAAGCTCCGGGGATTTTTCTCGGTCATCCCCCCCCACCACGCTGCCCCTTATGCGAATGGCGCGTGTTATCGGCGCAAGCCACTTGTTCTGTGCACGGGGCGCAAGCTCCGGGGATTTTTCTCGGTCATCCCCCCCCACCACGCTGCCCCTTATGCGAATGGCGCGTGTTATCGGCGCAAGCCACTTGTTCTGTGCCCGGGGCGCAAGCTCCGGGGATTTTTCTCGGTCATCCCCCCCCTTCCGTCGAATTGCGTTTTGCATACGCAAATCGTTGAAATTAAAATAGTTTTAATTTCAACGCGTGGTTCATTATAGACCGGTTAGATTCCGGGTGGTGGGCGGGGCGCCCGGAGGCCACCTATAAGGTACGCGCGCGGGTGCGCGCGCGCGCGAAGAAACAACGGAAACGGAAATAAACGGACGGAAACGGAGGATAACGGAATCCGTTAATCTCCGTTAAAATCCGTTTCCGTTAAAATCCGTTTCCGTTAAAATCCGTTTCCGTTAAAATCCGTCAAGACAAAAAATCCTGCAGGCAAATCGTCTCGATGCCGTCGATGCCGTCGCCAGTGACTGGCGCGTATGAGATGATCGTTTTTGGGTAGTTGTCGGGGATTGCCAGCAGCGACCGTTTTTCGCGTTCGACAGTTTCGGGATTATCGAGATTCATTGTGACTTGATAGTAATGCGGTTTCGCATTTTTCATCGCGACAAAATCTACTTCGTATTTATTGATTGTCCCGGTATAGACGTGGTCGAATGATCGTTTTAATTCAACAAATACCATGTTTTCAATAAGATATGATATGTCGCCGGAATTGAATCCAATTTGTGCGTTGCGCAAGCCGAGGTCGATGGCATAATATTTTTCATTGACTTCAAGTATCTGCTTGCCCTTGAGTTCGTAGCGCGGGACATTGCAAAAGAGCTGCGACTCCACTAATCCTTCGAGATAATTGAGGACGGACTGGACGCCGATGCTGATGTTTTGATTTTTCAGGAATGCGCTGATGCGTGTGGAAGAGATGGGATTGGAGATATTGTCGTAGCAGAACTTGCAGATTTTCGCAAGCTGAGCGGTATTGCGGATTTTCTTCCGTTGTACGATGTCCTTCAGGACAATTGAGTCGTGGATGCTGCGCAAAAATGGCAGTGCGGTGTCGTCGTCGAGTTCATCGAGCATGCACAGCCCCGGCAGACCGCCATAGCGCATATAGCAGTCCATACGCGTGGATGCGGTCGTGAATTCAGGATGGAATTGGGTGAATTCGCGTAAAGAGAGCGGATAAATCGGTATTTCGATATAGCGTCCAGTCAGCTTTGTCGCCAGTTCTCCGGAAAACATGGTTGAGTTGGAGCCGGTGATCGTGATGTCATAACGGTCACTCTCGCCAGACCAGGAAGCAACCGCGCGTTCCCATTCTTCGACATCCTGGATTTCATCGATGAAGATGTAGATCTTCCCCGTGATATTGGCAGATCTGCTCAGGATATAGTCATTCAGCGCTTTGTAGTCGCGGATGTAATCAAATGACAGCGATTCAAAGTCGATGTAGATGATATTGTCAGCAGGAATGCCGGCGTCTTTGAGATTCGCAATGAGCTGGCGGACAAAGACGCTTTTGCCAACACGTCGCAAGCCAGTGACGGCTTTGATGACCGGCTTGCCCAAATATGGCTGGATACGCTCAAAATACTGCGTTCTTGGGATAAACATCACACATATCTCCTGTTTTGTTCTTGTATGATGGATAATATATCGCAGAAATAGATTTTATTCTTGTATGAAAAAACGGAAACGGAGGATAACGGATATTAACGGAGGGAAACGGACGTAAACGGAATCCGTTTAACGCGCTGGTAACAAACAATGCCACCCTGCCCCATATACTGCCCCTTATGCGAATGGCGCGTGTTATCGGCGCAAGCCACTTGTTCTGTGCCCGGGGCGCAAGCTCCGGGGCTTTTTTCTCGGTCATCCCCCCCCTTCCGTCGTATTGCGTTTTGCATACGCAATTCGTTGAAAATAAAATAGTTTTAATTTCAACGCGCGGTTCATTATAGACCGATTAGATTCCGGGTGGTGGGCGGGGCGCCCGGAGGCCACCTATAAGGTTCGCGCGCGCGTCCTCGCGCGCGCGCGAGGAAACAACGGAAACGGAATCCGTTATATCTTTATTTCCTGTATCCCTTCCGCGGATGCAGGCAGTGTGAATGACGTATGATTGCCGCCGGCATTCACAGTGATGTCGAGTGTAGCATTGCGCCAGCGCAGGCCGCTTAAGTGCATCGATTTGCAGCCCATCGGCAGATATGGCGTAATCGTCAATGCATCGGGTGTGATATGCAGTCCGAAGAGTGTCTTGAGCGCCATGTGGATATATCCGGTCGCGGCCCAAGTCTGGCGTACGCATGATTTCCATTCGATCATGCCGGTGTGGCCATTTTCGTTGCTTGATATTGCGTCGCCATTTTCTTGCAAGCCGCCGTAAGGCAATCCGGTGTCCGGGTGATAAATCTCGCTGAACATGCTGTCGCGCGTGGCATTCTTTGCCAGCAATTCGAGTTCATGCAATGCGTTTTCGTGATAGCCATTATCGCAGAGCGCTGAAACCCACGCGGCATTGACTTGCGGCCACACGGTGCCGGAGTGCCGCGGATAGCCATTTGGACGCAGCCCCATGTAGCGTTCGTATGGCGGCCAGACTGCAGGCAGGCCATTGGGCGTGATGTGCGTATTTGCAACCAGCTGCGCGCATTTCTCGCGGTCGGCCGCACCCGACAGGATTGCGAATGCCGCGCCGAGGCCCTCTTGGCGTTCACACGTGTCGTTGGCATCGAGCAGATAGCGATAGCAGCCGCTCTGGTCATTCCAGAAATGTGCATTGATAGCATCGCGCAATGCATCTGCGTTGTGCTGATGCGCTGCTTCTTCCGGCAAGCCCAGCTCGGCGCGCATTTTGATTGCGGATTGATAGCCCATCAGATAGAGACAGTTAGTGGACAATGCTTTGCACGGAATGCCATGGCCGCGCGGCACAAGAAATTCATGGCGCGGCTCATCTTCCAGACAGCTCATGATGCCGCTGCCGCGCGCATTGGAGACGAATTGGTCCGGATATGCCGCGATGCCATCCTGGAAGCACGCACCGCCGCGATAAAGGCCGTCCGCTGAATCAAACTCGTCCTCGCGCATCTGCGCAAGCGTTTTCTCGATTGCCGGCAATGCAATCTTGAGGAATTCTCTGTCGCCAGTGCACAAATAGTAATTCCATGCGCCCCACGCCCAGATGATGATGTCCCAATACTGTCCGACTGCTTCATCGATTTCGGGTTCGCCCTGACGGTTTGACAGCACAGAGAGCAATGTGTTTTTGGCAGTTTGCGGCGCAAGCAAAGATCCTGCATACCAGACATTAAATGATGTGTCGCGCGTCCAGGGCAAATCGTAATCCATGCCGGCGCGAATCACCGGCACTTCGCGGTCAAGCAATCCGCCTTTGCCTTTGTATAGGAAAATGTTGCTCGTGAAATCGCCGCATGCAATCGAAAATGCATTATCGATGACGTGATTGCCCGTCTTTAGGATTGGAATTTGAAGATTAGCCATGATGTGTAGGGATTTATCATTGTAGGAGATTGAGCAATGTCTCGCGGTCGAGGCGGCCGACGACTGCGTCTTCAGTTGCGCCATCGACGACAGCATTGAAGAGCTGCTGTTTCTCACGCAGTAATTCGAGGACATGTTCCTCGACGCTGTCGGTTGTAATGAGGCGGTATGCGAAGACTGGTCGAGTCTGGCCAATGCGGTGTGTGCGGTCGATCGCTTGGTTTTCGACTGCGGGATTCCACCATGGGTCATAGAGGAAGACGTAGTCCGCGCGTGTGAGCGTAAGACCGGTTCCGGCCGCTTTGAGCGAGAGTAGCAGTATTTGCGCTTGGTCGCTATTATTGAAGTCTTCGACGATTCGTGCGCGCTGGTCAAGCGGAGTTTCACCGGTGATGATCTGGCATGGCAGCGCGTCTTTGGTCATCTCGCGTTGAATGATTGCGAGCATGCTGGTGAATTGACTGAAGACTAACACCGAATGGCCGGCTGCGATCAACTCGCCGCATTTCTCCAGAAGGAACATGAGCTTACCAGAAGGCGCGTTGCTGTCGGCATACTTCTTCAACAGCTCCGGTGCGCAACAGAGTTGCCGCAGCCGTGTCAATGCGGTTACAATCTCGATTGTCCTACCCTGGCTAATGCGCAATCTACTTTCAACCAGTTCCTTCTGATAGAGCTCACGCTGCTCGGGCGGCATGATAATCGGTCGGATATCGACTGTGCGCGGCGGTAATTGCAGCGCGACGACTTCCTTTGTTCTGCGCAACATCAGCGGTGCAATGCGTTGCGCAAGCGTGCTCAAGTCCTCCGGAAACGATTGGTGGTGTGCAAAATTTTCGAGTTGTCCCAGCAATCCCGGATTCAGGAAATCCATAATCGACCACAGGTCAGTCAGGCTGTTTTCCAGTGGCGTGCCGGTGAGCGCGATGCGATGCGCGGTATGAAGACTTTTCACCGCAATGGTCGCTTGGGCTTGCGGATTCTTGATATTCTGTGCTTCATCCAGAATCACAAAATCAAAATCAAGAGTCTCCAATGCCGTAATATCTTGCCGGACAATGCCATAGTGGCTCACTAAAAGACCATTCTGCCATTCGGCGAGGATTTTCTCGCGTCGCGCGGAAGAGCCGATGTACGCGGCGGTCGGCAGAGTCGGACAGAAACGCGCAGCTTGGCTCTGCCAGACCGCAATGACTGCCGCCGGGCATATCACCAATGCGCGCAACGGCTTCGAGTGTTCTGCGTTGCGCCACGCTTCCAGCAACGCGAGCACTTGCAGCGTCTTGCCCAATCCCATATCGTCGGCTAGGAGCGCACCCGCGCCACATAACAATCGGTCAGAGATAAATTCGACGCCAGTGCGCTGATAATCGCGCAGAATGTCCTTGAGATGCGGCGGCAATTGCGGTAGCTGCGGCGTCGGCTCGGCAAGCAGTGCAGTCACTGCTTCGGAGAAGTGCGTGCGCTCCGGCGTATCAATGATGTTCGCCAGAGTTTGCCGTGCTGCACTGCGCATCACTACCATCGGCTTGCCGTCTGCGCTTAAAATGCCGTCGTTGATCAACTGCTGGCGGATCTGCTGCGCTTGCTCTGCATCGATGCTCAACCAATGATTGTCGCGCGTGCGGAAGATGCCGTCTTGTGACAACGCCATGGATAATTGTGCGTCGTCAATCTGCGGCCCTTTTGGCACTCGCCATGAAACCGCCGGTGCGACTAATGCGCCGGTGTCATTGATGTCGATTTGTGCCGTGAGCGCAACGCCTTCGATCAGCTCCTTGAGCTCCAGCCCTGCACGGCGGATTACGCCACGCGGCATCGTGTGCCAGAATTGCCGCAGAAATGCCGCAGTGCGGCTATTAGCCGGCAAAGTCAAGCCGTCATTGTCGAATTTCGCATCCTGGAAGCGCTGCGCTATCTTGATGAATTCCGCAAGCACGCACTTTGCCAACGGCGAGATCATCGCGATGTGGACTTGCAATTTGCCATCGCGCGAAAGCGTCAGCTGCTGCGGCGGCATCTGGCTGTCCGCATCCTGCGGCGTCAAAAGCTGCTCGCCCAACAGACATTGCAATTTGAAGAACGCGCCTTTGACAAATATCTTGACAACGACTGGCGTATTGCCGCTTTTTGCTTCGCATTTAACGACATTTTCACCGAGTTCGAGCAGCTCCAGATGACCGTTCAGAAGCGCAGGCAGCAGCGCAGGCGCTTTCTCCCGGCGAATTGTCGTGACCGGCCGTGCAAAGTGCTTCATCAGTAGTTCCCAGCTGACCGGAAAACGCGCGGAAAAAATTTCCGCACGCGTAAGCGGCGCATCCTTCGAGTCTTCACATTCATGCAGCACATCATAGATTTCTCTGCGTCGGCCGCCAGGCAATTCCACCATCGCATGCAAACGGAACATTCCGGCGGGCGCATCCTTCGTCGTGACTGCGAAAAATAGCCGCGTCGGCACTGACTGCCCCGGCGCAGGCAACGGCTTCTGGTCATCACGGCGGATGAAACGGCCGACATGACGTTGGAATGCGATGCGCAAACGCTGAAAATCATCCTGCGACAGCCGCAGCTCCTTGCGGCGCAGAAAATCGCTATCTGATGAACGGAGAAATTGACGCAGATAACGCAACACTTGCGCATCCGTTGCGCTCCATCCCGCAGTCACACCGGTAATCGTCGCATCCGGCTCTGTCAAAGCGCGAATGACCGCATTTGCGGCATTCAAGATCACTTGCAGCATCACCATCTCGCGCAAGCTGTGGCCTTCTGTCGCCTGGCGATAAAAGCGCAATAGCACGCCACCGCCCTCGACATGATAATCCACTTCCACAGTCAAGCGCCAAGTCGCACGCTCATTGCCGTTGTACTGCACGAACGGTTCTATTACCGTATGCGCATTGACCGCTGTGTTCGCCGGCTGCTCGGCAAGAAAAAAGCTGGCTTTGCTGTATGATGACGGTTGCGGAAAACGCCAGCCTTTGCGCTGCGCCAATGTGTAAAGCAGTTGATACGCGATGTATTCATGAATGCACGGCCATCCGTCATGATCACATGTGCAGTTGCGCCCCAGCTGGTTGGCTACTACAAGAAACCGGAAGGTCGTAGCGCCGATGTGCAACTCCAACCCCTTGCTGTCCCACGTAACTGTCGGCGTGTTGCGCATGAGCAATTTGTTGGCAACAGCTTGCATCGCACTCGGAAAATACTTCTTCGCCTCTACATAATCAGCTAATAAATATAACCATGATGGCGCAAAATTAGGATGTTTCTCTGGGATCAGCATTGTGATATTGTGAGAATATGAGGCTCTGCTGCTGCAAAATCTCTTTTTTTTGAGACGCGCGTAATTTAACGCGCCGAAATGGGATCTTTGCAGATTCGTGGATAAAGTCACGCATTGTCAGCATAAATATCGGCTATGCGAAACAGTATCGTCAATAGATTTTTTTATCTCACATGTGCTTAAGCTAACATGATAAATGCCATGATCCTCAAAAATGGACATGACCTAGGTGGAAAACGTTTATATTTTTTATAGGAATATTTTGGCGAATTTTATATATGAGCGGTTGCAAAACTAAATTTTGTGCATATAGTATGGTACTTTTACAGAATCATAAGTAGCTATGAACGACAATGTGTGAGCTTCCAGTAATTTTTGTCACTAAACACCATTGACGAGTCAGAAAAATTGACTTTTAGCCAGGAAATCTTCGGATTTTCTGGCTTTTTTTGTTTGCGGTCCC
>CAVGNO010000062.1:0-10398 GCA_963630475.1 Blautia faecis
GTATCAAGAGTCGCTTTCACTGCTTCAAATGCATCACTCTGGGTGATACCGATCTTTTCTGCAACAGCATTCGATATGTTGCGCTTTGTCCAGGTAGTAGACATGTTGTTATTGCTCCAAACTATTTTAATTATTCATTACTGCCCGTTACATTGAGCGGAACGGGCGCTTTACTTGTGCTTACAAAAGCGTTATGCTAGAGTGAAGGCGACAGCAAATTTTGCATCGACTTCCTTCTTGATGGCAGCCAGCATCTGGTCACTTACTGCTTTGTCGGTGTAGACAATGCACAGTGAATTCTTTCCGCTGACATCATGCGGTGCATGGATGTCCTCGATGTTGATCGCGGCATCGCCAAGCAGCTTGGTGATGGAAGCCAGTACTGCGGGGCGGTCGGTGTATTCAACCAGCAACACGTTGCCTTTGGGGAGGACGTAGATGCGGTTGAAATCGTTGATGCGGGAGATGACCATTGTGCCCTCGGTGATGGTACCGCGCAGTGAGACACGACCGGTTGCCGCATCCATATCGATGGTCATTGCATTACCATAATGCTTATTTTCATCAGCGTCACGGATTTGCAGAATTGTGCCGTTGTCTTTGAGCATCGCAGTGGCTTCTTCCGGCGTTTGGTGCGGATTGAAGTCACGGGAGAGCCCGGCGCAAATCGGTGCAGTAAACCATTTGGCGAATGGCTTTAGCGCGCCGTAGTAGCTGCAGCTGATGGTGTTGATCGCACCGCCGCCCAGCATCTCCTTCGCAATATAAGCCAAGCGGAATGCCAGATCCTGATAGCTCTGGTTGAGCCCATCCGGAATGTCTTTATTGACGACATATTTGGTAATGCCTTGCTCGAAGTATCCGATCATCTGCTCTGCCGCGCGTTTGGCTGCAGTGTAGTTTGCTTCGTATGTGTTTGCGCCCAAGTGCGGCAGCATGATGTCCGCGACATCGGCGATGCTCTTCGGTCCCGGCACATCGGCAGCATAGACGTCATTGCAGTAGACCAGCTTCTTCTCTGCTTTCGCTGTGCGCAAGTCATCTTCATTGACAATACCGGCACGCGCGCAGTTGATGAGCACGCAACCAGTCTTGACGAGGCTGAGCAGCTCTTTGTTGATGAGGCCGCGCGTCTCGTTGTTCTCGGGAATATGCAAAGTGATATAGTCGGATTGCTCGAAGAGTTCCTTGAGCGAGACCAAAGTGACGCCCATCTCATCGGCTTTGCCCTTGGAGACGATCGGGTCATAGCCCAGCAGCTGCATATCAAAGCCGGATGCATGTTTTGCGACAAGCTGGCCGATATTGCCGAGGCCGACGATACCCAGAATCTTGCCGGAAATTTCGTGACCCATGAATTTCTTCTTGTTCCAGCCGCCTGCACGTGTGTCAATATCAGCAGGTACGACAAAGCGGTTGGCGCACAGCAGCATCGCGAAGACCTCTTCGGCGACGGCGTTGGAGTTTGCGCCTGGTGTGTTCATCACATCAATGCTCTTGCGGCGCGCATATTTGATGTCAATTGTGTTATAACCCGCACCGGCACGGATAATCGTGCGCAAATTGGGCAGGGCATCCATGATTTCCGGAGTGACTTTTTCACTGCGGACAATCATTGCTTCGGTTTCCGGATGATTCTTGCATTGTTCCAGCAGATCGGTGTCCGGATCCTGAATAACATTGTAACCGCCCTGGATGAGAATGTTGGCAGCAATCTTGTCCAGCTTGGTTGGAATTAAAACAGTCTTCATGTTTCTAACCTTGTAATTAGTATGCGGCTACCGCTGTCGCAGTGATACGCATAATCTGCGCATTTCAGCATGCGATTGCAGTAGCCGCTTCAACTGTTATTTGCCAAGCGCCTGCAGCAGCACACCAGCGGCAACTGCCGAACCGATAACACCGGAGACGTTCGGTCCCATTGCGTGCATCAGCAGGAAGTTGGTCGGGTCTTCAGCAATACCGACTTTGTTGACGACACGTGCGGCCATCGGAACTGCGGAGACACCGGCAGCGCCGATCATCGGGTTGATCTTGCCGCCAGAGAGTACTTTCATCAGCTTGCCCAGCAGGATACCACCGGCGGTACCGATCGAGAATGCGAAGAGTCCGAGCAACAGGATACCCAGGGTTTCCGGCTGCAGGAATTTGTCAGCGCTCATCTTGGAACCGACGGTCAAGCCGAGGACGATGGTGACGATGTTGCACAGCGCGTTTTGAGCAGTGTCGCTCAAACGGTCGGTGCACATGGATTCACGGAAGAGGTTGCCCAGCATCAGCATGGAGATTAGCGGAGCGGCATCGGGCAGCAGGAAGCAGCACAGCAACGTGATCACAATCGGGAAGACGACCTTCTCGAGCTTGGTGACTTTGCGCAGCTGCGTCATCTTGATCATACGCTCTTCCTTGGTGGTCAGCGCCATGATGATCGGCGGGAAGATAATCGGAACCAACGCCATGTACGAATATGCTGCAACTGCGATGGAGCCCAGCAGATTCGGTGAAAGGCGGCTGGCCAGGAAGATAGCGGTCGGGCCGTCAGCACCACCGATGATACCGATGGATGCGGCATCCTTCAGCGAGAAGTTGATGAATGGGCAGATATTGCTCAACACAACAGCGAGCAACAGTGCGCCGAAGATACCCAGCTGTGCAGCGCCACCCATCAAAGCGGTCTTCGGGTTGGCGATGAGCGGACCGAAGTCAGTCATTGCTCCGACACCCAGGAAGATGAAGAGCGGGTAGATACCCAAGTTGATTCCTTCGAAGAGGATGCCGAGGATGCCATCCGGTCCGGCAATGCCGGCCAGTGGGATATTGGACATCACTGCGCCGAAGCCAATCGGAACCAGCAGCAACGGCTCGAAGCCGCGGAAGATTGCCAAGTAGATCAGCAACAGACCGATGCCAATCATGATGAGACGCCCGACACCGAGAGTCCATTCACACTTGGTCATCGAAATGAAGTCGTAGATACCAGTGGATTCCCACAAGCCCTTCATCATCTCGCTGAAGACGATCTTCTTGCTTGCAGAAGGCGTGACGGAGTCATGCGAAACGACATTGGGATCAATCACGCAGATGACGTCGCCGGCTTTCAGATTGCCGCCCATCTTGAAGTTTTCGCCGAGTTCGGCAATCGTGCCCGCAATGCCGAGTTTGAGCTCGGGCTTGCTGCGGGACGGAATCTCGTTGCCATTGGCATCGACTTTGTAGTCGCTCTTGATCTTGAGGATTGCGATCTGGCGGCCCGCACGGTAGGTGTGACCCGGCATTACGGATGCGGAGTAGACAATCGCCGGATTCGGCCAGACGTATTTGATGACGATCTTGCCGGATGCAGCATCCTGCTCCCAAGCGAAAACACCATCAGTCGTCTTGTAGAGAACCGGCTTGGCTGGCGCATTCTCGACGTCCTGCATTGCGGTTGGCGCAATCTCATCGGCTTCTGCGCAGAGTGCAACTGTAGTGGTGCAGATCGTGACTTCTTCGGCAACTTGCGCCATGGCGACCAATGTGCATGCGCACACTAGCGCCAAAAATACATTTTTGATTGTATTCATTTTCTTTTTCCTAGAGAATTTCATCTCAAGCGCTAATCAGTACGGCATTTTTCCGGCGGAGAAGGGCATGCACCGCACTCTCCACCGGATTATGCCGGCGCCAATTAGATGAGCGCAACTACCTGTTCAGCCTCGATGTGGTCACCGACTGCGACCTCGAAGGACTTGACAACACCATCCTTGTCCGCAACAATCGGCTGCTCCATCTTCATTGCTTCGATGACCAGGAGAACATCGCCCTTCTTGACGGTGTCGCCGACATTGGCTTGCAAGCGCAGAACCAGACCCGGAAGCGGAGTCTTGACCGGTGAGCCCTCGCCGTCTGCAGCAGCTGCAGGAGCGGCTGCGCCGGCAGTCGCTGCGCCGATGGCGACAGTGTAGCTCTTGCCATTGACGGTCACGGTGCAGGAATCAGCATTGCCGGCAGCGGCAGTGACATTGTATGCAGTGCCATTGACTTTGACGCTGTATGCGCCACTTTCCGCTTTGGCAGCGGCCGGCTTGGCGTCAGCGGCATAGCGGACACCGATCGGGCGCTCGCCCTTGAGGAACTTCAAGCCCTTCGGGTTGCTGGACTCATCGCAAGTCGCGATGATGAAGATATTCTCGTCAGTGATGGGCAGACCGTTCTCTTCGAGGACCTTCTTTGCGTGTGCAATGCCCTTGTTCGGATCCTTGTCGTTGAGCGCGCGCGGATCTTCACTGGTCGGAGCCAGTTTCAGCTGTGCTTCAGCCAGCTTGACAATCTCCGGATCCGGATCTGCCGGGGTCTTGCCGAAGTATCCCAGCACCATCTTGCCATAGCCGGGAGTGATGGTCTTCCACTTGCCCTGCATGACATTGGCGAATGCCTGCTGGAAGTAGAACTGTGAAACCGGTGTGACTGAAGTGCCGAAACCGCCTTTCTCGACGACTTCGCGCATTGCGGCGACGACTTCCGGGAATTTGTCCATGCAGTTGTTGTCCCGCATCATCTGGGTATTTGCGGTCAGCGCGCCGCCCGGCAACGGGCAGAGCGTGATGAGCGGGTTGGTCTCCTTTGCTTCGGAAGGCAGCATGTACTTGCTCATGCACTTGATGAAGATGTCTTCGACCTTCATGACCTTCTCCGGATCAATATCCAGTGTGTAGTCAGTGCCCTTGAATGCGTGCCACATCGTCAGGATGTCAGGCTGGCCAGTGCCGCCGGACATCGGGCGCATCGAGAGGTCGATGATTTCCGCGCCGCCTTCCAATGCCGCCATATAGCATGCGACCGACATGTCAGCGGTGTCGTGTGTATGCATTTCAATCGGGCAATCCTTCTTGCCGGCTGCGTCGAGAATCTCGCGTGCGCGCTTGATTGTCGCTTTGATGATGGACGGCGGGCATGTGCCGGATGCATCCTTGAAGCACAAGCTGTCAAAGGGCATGCCGCTGGCGAGGATCTGTTCGAGGATACCGCAGTAGAATTTTGCAGTATGCGCTTCGGTGTTCATGTTCGGCGGCAGACCCATCATCGTGATGGTGGTCTGATGCTGCAGGCCGGCATTCTTGATGCAAGTGCCGGAATAGCTGATATTGCGAATATCGTTGAGCGCATCGAAGTTGCGGATAGTGGTCATGCCGTGCTTCTTGAACATCTTGGCATGCAGATCAATAATATCGCTGGATTGCGAAGAGAGGCCGACGACATTGACGCCACGCGCCAGTGTCTGCAATTCGACTTCCGGACCGACTGCGGCACGGATGGCATCCATCATCTCGAATGCATTTTCACCGCAATAGAAGAACGGGCTCTGGAACCGTGCACCGCCACCGACTTCGAGGTGTTTGAAACCCGCTTCGACTGCGGCCTCAATCGCCGGCATGAAATCCTTGGAAATCACGCGTGCGCCAATAACTGACTGGAATCCGTCACGGAATGATGTATCCAGAAAACGTACTTTCTTCATTTGAAAATTGCTCCTTGAAAAGGAATCTTATAACTAAAATTGCGGGACTTAAACTGATTGTGGGATTGCGATATGAAGCACTCCGGGATTAACGGGGAGAATTACTTCAACGGCAACTTTCCGGATTGCTTCAATGCAGCGGCAATCACTGCAGCGACTTCTCCGTCATTACCGGCTGCTTTGGGAGCAGCTTTACGCGGTGCCGGCTTTTCAGGCTCCGGCAGCAAGTATGAATACTTGGCGGCAATCTTGGCAAATTTGTCTGTCGCGAGCACTTGTAATGCCAGGAATGCGAAGACAAAGCCCATACCGACAACCATGACAATCAATGCACTGAGAAACAGGTCCATTTTATTGATTAGCTGTGGGATTTTTATCTTGGACACACGCCAGCACAATCACGCACGACGCACGACGTGTGTCCGGGCATGATGAGAGCGTTTCGGAAATCGTCTAATATACTCTCATAAAAAGATTTTCGCATTTCAGAATCGATAAAAAGTGATTAAGTTGGTGAGTATGTACAACTCTTGCCTACACTGTTATATTATGGAATTTCGCATTTTCACACTAAAGTGTGTTTTACATAATAAGGAATACAAAGCCATGGATATCGACTGGTCAAAACTTACTTTTTCCTATCGTCCTACCGCTTGTCATATCGAGTATCACTACAAGGATGGTGCTTGGGATGCCGGCGAACTGAAGACTGAACCGTATCTTAAGCTGTCAATTGCCGCTGCATGCCTGCATTATGGCCAGGAAGCGTTTGAGGGCTTGAAAGCTTATCGCGGCGAAGATGGCAAAGTCCGGATCTTCCGTCCGGAGATGAATGCGCGCCGCCTGATGCGTTCTGCCGAGCGTACTTGCATGGCCCTTGTGCCGGAGGAGATGTTTGTGAGCGCAGTCGAGCGCGTCGTGAAAGCGAATCTGGATTATGTGCCGCCGTATGGCACGGGCGCGACTATGTATATTCGCCCGCTGCTTTTTGGTAGCAGCGCGCAAATTGGCGTTGCACCCGCATCAGAGTACACATTCATTGTATTGGTGACGCCGGTTGGCGCATACTACAAGGGTGGCTTGCAGGCAGTGAAAGCTTGCATTGTCGATGAATATGACCGTGCTGCGCCGCGCGGTACCGGCATGGCGAAACTGGCAGGCAACTATGCCGCCAGCTTGCTGCCGCATGAGATGGCTCACAAAGCGGGGTATGCAGTCGATCTCTATCTGGATCCGGTTGAGCACAAATATGTCGAAGAATTCGGCTCCTCCAACTTTGTCGCGATTACTAAAGACGGCAAATACATCACTCCGGATTCGAAGTCGGTGCTACCCAGCGTAACGAATGACGGTTTGCGCCAGGTCGCACGCGACTTGGGCATCACGGTTGAGCAACGCAAGATCGACTTCGTCAAGGAGTTCGATACATTCGCCGAAGTCGCGGCATGCGGTACTGCAGTCGTGATTACGCCGATTAGCGAAATTGTGCGTTTGGATACCGACGAGCATTTTGTGTTGCCGACTGGCGACAGCTGCGGGCCGGTGTTGCAGAAGCTCTACGATGTCTACACTGGTATCCAGTGGGGCAAAGTCGAGGATAAGCACAACTGGCTGAGAATCATCGAGTAATAGCAAACTATCTAACGTCCGCTGCGCAAAATTGCCGACGCATCACGTCAAACAACCTAGTGTTTCATCATCCGACCCCAGTGACGCTGTGTTGCTGGAGCGGATGACTGGCGGCGATATGTCTGCATTTGCGCAGCTGTATGAGCGTTATCAGTCCTTGACAGTGTCTTGTGCGCAACGCAAATTCAGCTCGCACGACCTCGCGCTGGATGTCAGCCAGGAGACATTCCTGCAATTATTGCGGAAGCCGCCGCGTGAGCTCAAGGATGGATCGCTAGCGGGATGGCTAGTGCGCGTGACTACGAATAAGGCCATTGATCGCTTGCGGCAGTTGAATCGCGGAGAAGTCAGCTTGGATTGCTTGGGTGATCTGTTGCCGGACAACAAGACGCCGCTCTCGGAATTTCTTGCGGGTGAGGATGGCGAAATTCTGGAGAAGCGGTTAGCGCAGCTCTCCGAAGAGTATCAGATGCTCATCCGGATGCGATTTTATCGTAATTATACTTTTAGTCAGATCGCGGAGAAATGCAAGATTCCGCTGGGTACTGCGCTGTGGAGGCTGAATCACGCGATTCATCTTCTGCAAGCGATGTATCACCGCAATAATAATTGATTATCATGTTGTCTACTGAACGATTTTACCGTCTCAATGGCGGTGTGCGTCATTACGCTTGGGGTGAGAGTATTGTCAGTACTGGGGGAAGATGCCCCTATATCCCACAGCTGCTGAGTCAGGAACCGGGCGACGATCCCTGGGCGGAATTATGGCTTGGTGCGCATCCGTCGCTGCCGTCTGTGCTTTCCGATGGCACGCCATTAGCGGATGCAATAGCGCAAGCGCCCGAGCAGTGGCTGGGGCATGATGGCGGTACGCAGCTGGCATATCTTTTCAAAGTGCTGTCCTGTAGCCATGCGCTCTCGATTCAGAGTCATCCCGATGAAAAATCGGCAATTGCGCTTCATGCAGCGCATCCTGAACTCTATCCGGATCCGCATGATAAGACCGAGATTATTATTGCGATTACGCCTTTTGAAGCGATGGCGGGATTGCGCGAGCCCGCGATGATTGAAGCGGCGCTTACTGCATTGCCTGCGCTTAAGCGCGCGCTCTATGAGCCGTGGAAGCAAAGCGCGCATGCGCAGTCCTTGCGCGGATTATGTGAAGTGCTCTTTGCATTGCCGCAGTCCGCAATTGAAGAATTATATGTGCAATTGCATGAAGCGCTGGATAGCTCCAAGACGCGCACGGATGCCGAAGAGCTCTTCCTCTATCTGGAGCACGAATATCCGAATGACCGCGGCGCGCTCTTTGCATTCCTGCTCAATCACAAGCGCTTGAGTCCGGGCGAAGCGCTCTTTTTAGCGCCAAATTCACCGCATGCGTATATCCATGGCACTGGCGTGGAATGCATGACAAATTCGGATAATGTCATTCGCGCAGGCTTGACCGGCAAAGCGATTGATGTGCCGACACTGCTTGATACGGTCGATTTCGAGCGCTTTGGCGCGCAGCCAGTCGAACCCGTCGTCACTAAAAGCGGAGACGGCGATCTTTTCAGCTACAATCCGCCGACGCCGAAATTCAAGTTACAGCTTCTCAAAGACGCATCTATTGATTTTGCCCAATGCACCGATGGATTGGGGATGCTACTCATTCTCAATGGTGAGATGACGCTGACCGCGGGTGGTTGCAGTGTCAAAGCGCAAAAAGGCACTTGCTGGGTGCGTCCATCTGCTTTGAAGAATGGCACTGCGGTGCCGGCATCACTTGATACACGCGCGGTGTGGGTGCAGACTGCTTTCAACAAATAAAACACTAGAGTACAATTATTATGGCTTCTCCTGAAGAAATGGATTTTGCTTCACTTTTTGAAGCGAGTACGAAGATCAATATGCAAATCCGCAATGGCGACAAAGTCAGCGGAAAAATCATCAGCATCGGCAAGGAAAATATCTTCGTCGATCTAGGTGGTCGTCAGGACGGTATCATCGATGTCAAGGATTTTGAGGATGCGGATGGCAATCTGACGGTCAAAGTCGGTGATACGATCGACGCATACTCGGTCGGTAGCGACAGCGACGGCATCCGGCTCAAGAAGCATTTGAGCGGCAATGGCAAGGGTGCGCACGCAGTCGATACTGTCGTGCAGGACGCTTGGACCAACAAGATTCCGATTGAAGGCAAGATTACGGGTGAGCGCAAAGGCGGCTTCACTGTGCAACTGGCTTCAAGCACGGCATTCTGCCCCTATTCGCAGATTGCGCTGCGCGGTGCTGGCAAGGAGACTGCCGACTATATCGGCAAGAGCTTCACATTCATGATTACCGAATATGGCGAGGAAGGGCGCAATGTCGTTGTCTCACGCCGTCGGCTATTGGAAGTCGAAGCGGCCGAAGCGCGTGAAAAGCTGCTGGCAAATCTCAAGGAAGGCGATGTCCTCTCCGGCACTGTCAGCTCGATTATGCCTTATGGCGCATTCATCGATCTGGGCGGATTGGAAGGCATGGTACATGTCAGCGAAATCAGCTGGGATCGTGGCGTCAGCGTCGAAGAGAGCCTCAAAGTAGGTCAGAAAGTGCAAGTCAAAGTGATCAGCTATGAGGAGCCGCATGATGGTCAGCGCCCGCGCATTGCACTCTCAATCAAGCAGGCGGCCGGCAATCCATGGGATGCGATCATCGACGACCCGAAATTTGCGATTGGCGCAAAATGCCAGGGAAAAGTCGTGCGTTTAGCCGATTTTGGCGCATTCATCCAGCTGGCTCCGGCAATCGAGGGCTTGGCGCATATCTCGCAGCTCGGCGCAGACCACCGGATTGAAAATCCGGCAGAAGTGCTCAAGGTCGGTCAAGAAGTCGAAGTCACGATCCTCGATGTCGATCCCGGCCGCCGCCGGATTGCGCTATGCATTGGCGAACCAAAAGTAAATGCCGAGACTGCTGCGGAATTGACAGCTGATCAGGAAAAAGCGGCCGTTGAAGCTGCGATTGCCGGTCAGACACTCGAGGGTGAAGTTGAAAAGCAGATGCCATTCGGACTCTTCGTCAAATTGCCGAATGGCCAGACGGGATTGCTGCATATCAGCCAATTGCAGCTCGCTGGCGAAGAACGCCATATCCGCGAACGCCAGATGTTCCGCCAATATCCTCTCCACAGCAAGATCAAAGTCGTCGTGAAGGATGCAAATGGCGATCGTCTCTCTCTGACGACTCCTGAAGCGCTTGCCGGCGAGAATGAAAAGGAGCGTGGCGGCAATCAGGATGTGCGTGAC
>CAVGNO010000062.1:10408-11519 GCA_963630475.1 Blautia faecis
GCGATATGTTCGGTGGACTGAATCTGTAAGGGTTGACTGTGAGCTATTTTGATTCACATACGCATCTGCCGGATGATTGCGATGACGCGCGTGCTTCAGTGATTTTTGCGGAAGCGCGCGCAGCCGGCGTGAATTATATGTTGCTTGCGGGGACATCCATGAAGGATTGTCCGCAGAATATCCGTCATGCTGAAGCGGAAACGGGTATTTACACTGCAGTCGGCGTGCATCCGGAGGAAATCGGCACGTGGAATGCCGATTCCGTCGGGATGATGCGGCAGTGGTGCAAAGCATCGCCGCGCAAAGTTGTCGCAATCGGTGAAATTGGACTGGATGCGCATTATGACGCCACATCGGCCGCTGACCAAGAAGCAGTATTTGCTGAATGCCTCAAGTTGGCGGTCGAGTTGAATCTGCCAGTCATTCTCCATGCGCGCGAAGCGTTCGATCGCGCATTCGCGATGATTCAAAAATATCTCCCGGCTGATCATCCGCTGCAAGTGCATAGCTTCGCCGATGGGCCGAAAGAGCTGGAAAAGTGGCTGACCCTCAATACCGTATTCTCGTATAATGGCATGGTCACATTCAAGAAAGCGGATAATATCCGCGAGACTTTGAAGATGGTTCCGGATGAGCGATTGCTCCTGGAGACCGATGCGCCATATCTTGCCCCGACGCCATATCGCGGACAGGAAAACAGCTCAAAATTACTCCCCGTCATCGCGGCACGTGTCGCAGAAGAACGCGGCACAACCCTGGAAGCTATCAAGACGCTGACTACCGAAAATGCCAAGCGGTTCTTCCAGATTGATGATTAAAGCATGATTTAACCCAAAACTAACAAAGCGCTTACCAATCCGTATTTTTCATTTGATAAAGTAGGAATCGTTACCGGGCAAGAGGTTTGCCCATGTAAGTACAACGATTAGGAGTATCAATGAAAAATCAGATTTTGTGGGCATTTGCTCTTGTAAGCGCATTTGCATTGATGGTTTTGTGGTGTGATGCGGCGCTAGCACAGGAATTCAGCGCCGGAATTGAAGTGCGTGCGCGTTATGACGCAACGCATGAGTTGCCGAATGACAAGTATGGCGAAGCTGCCGACAGCGAT
>CAVGNO010000063.1:0-2271 GCA_963630475.1 Blautia faecis
GCCCGTGACATAATATGTGACCGAGTCGCCGGATTGCAGCGGCTTTTTCGCGCGCAACGCCACTTCGTATACAGCTGCGCGTTTGCCCTTGCCGCTAGCGAGCGCTTTGCGGTACGCATCAGGTGACTGCGTGAGGTATTCGCGTTTCATGAAATCATCCAGCGGCAAGCGGTGCTGTTCGATGTCCTGACAATACTGCTCATAGAGCGCATCGATTGCGTCATCCTGGCGATTCAAGCGCAATGCTACGACTTCGCTGACAAAGCGGCGCTGAAATGGCTCCAGTCCACGTGAACGCAATGCCGCGCCATGCAGACTGATGCGGCCATCTGCTTCACGCAATGCGTAATTCTTGCTCTTGTAGCAGAACATTGCGGTGTAGACGCCATCCAGCTCGATTTCGATTCCTTCCGGCAGCGCGCTTTGAACACGTTCGCGCAGGAGTTCCGGATCCACGGCATCGCGCGGCGGCACAAAGTAGATGCCGTCGGTATCCATTTCGACGACGCTTGCACTTTCGCGCTGCAGTTCGTCATTCATAATGCCAAGGATCTGGCGTCCGGCGCTGGTCACTCTGCTGGCCAGCTGGTAGTCATTGAATGTACCCTGCGAGAATCCCAGGTAGCCATAGAAGGAATTGATCAAAATTTTGAATGAGCTCTGCAATGCATTATAGTGCTCTTTTTCGGCCGGCGTCTTTGCGTTGCGCGCCGCATCCTTCGCGGCGAGACGCACTTCGCGCAATCTGCGCAACTTCTCGAGGAAAATTCCGAGATAATCGGAGACTGGACGCCAGTTATTCGCCAGTATTACTGACGGATAGAGGCTGCGCACATCGATATGCCAGACTGGCGAGAAGACGCCAGTCTGCGCGGCTTCAGTGAGCGCACCCGCGTATTCCTGCGCACCAGACGGTGACGGCAAAGCCGCACGCCGCACGAGGTATTCCGCGCACAGCATCCCGTCGATTCGCGTCGCATTGCCGCGGACAATGCAGTTCTGATAGCTCAATGGCAGCAGCCGTGTCTGATAGAACCAGCTTGGCGAGATGATGCGCGAGAGGCCGTCAGTCTCCCGCACGTCATCCAAGCAGTATTCCTTGACGCGCGGCAAGTCGCTCTCACAAAGCGCGCTAATTTCCTCGCCGTCGATATAGACGCGATCGGGACGGTTGATGCCGTAGTATTTCGCGCAGTATTTCAGCTTGTAATTCTCCATTTCGCGCCGAGAGACATCCGCAAGCATCACCAGATGATATGTATCGACAATATGTCGGCCGTATGCATTATAGCGGCGGTAATTGACGCGGCGTTCCGCGATATTGAGCACACTTGCGCGCGCAGTCGCAAGCTTGCCATGACGCCCCAGTGCAAATGGCACTTTATTGCGCTTGCAACGCTTTTCGATATAGTCCAGGTCGAAATTGAAGATATTGTGTCCTTCGATGACATCCGGATCAAATTGCTGGATATGCGCAAGCGCAGTCTCAAGCAACGCTTTCTCGCTGCCGCACTCCTTAAGCGTCAAGCATTCCTCGCGGCCAGTGCTGTCCTTGAGCGAAATCATCGTGATGACATCGCCGGCTTTGGCCGCATCGCAAAAACGGCCCGGCTCATCGCTATGGCACTCGATGTCCATCTGCAGCCGCACGAGCTCCTCGAATTCCATCTCATGGAAGAGCCTGAGCTGCTGCATGATCATCGCCTGCTGCACGCGGTCGCTGAAGACACGATATGGCGCATTCGGCGTGGAAGGCGTCACGCCCGTTATATCCTTCAGCAATTTGAGCGCGGCATCATACGCAGCGGAGTCGGGAAACCAGACCAGCGCGCGCATCGCCCCCGCGCCGGAGAGCTCTTCTATGCCGCAATTGCCGCCCAATAACGCGGCTAACTGCGCATCTGCAGTCAGGAGCCACGGCCGGAACTCCTCGGTAAATGAGCGCACCGCGCCATCGCTTCCGCGCTGGAAGCACTCGATCTTTCCGTCATCAGTGCATTCAACCGCGACCAATCGCGGATGTCTGCTGTAGGATAATGCGTCCGAATTGCTCATGGCATGCCTCCCCTTATTGAAAATGTCACTTCTTTACATGAAACTTCAGCTTTGTCACGCGGTGGTTATCGACGGCCAGTACTGTGATATCGACATTGCGGAAATGGTAATGCTCGCCAGCGGACGGGATTTTTCCGGCCAGTTTTAGCACGAGTCCCGCTGCCGTCTCAAAGCCGCTCAACGGAATCTCGAGCGCAAGCAACTCCTCAAGCTGTT
>CAVGNO010000063.1:2281-11495 GCA_963630475.1 Blautia faecis
GAAATCGCCATTTTCCAGTTTCCGCACATAATCCAAGTCGGTGTCGTTATTCAGCGTCCCGACGATGGTCTCGACTAAGTCGTCAGTTGCGACCATGCCGGTCATGCCGCCATATTCATCGACGACAATTGCAAACGGCAATGGCCGAGAGCGCAGCTCTTCCAGAAGCGGTCCGACCGGCTTGCTCTCCGGCACATAGAGCAGATTGGCATTGACATACGGCGTTATCGGCTTGCCGAATGTCTCCGCATCCTCATACAGCATGCAGGCCAGCTGGCGGAAGAGCTCCTGACATGGCAGGATGCCGATGATATTATCGACGCGACCGCGGTAAACCGGCAAATGTGAGTGACCGCTCGTGCGCGCAAGATCGAGCGCTTCCGCAATCGTCGCATTTTCCGGCAATGAGTCGATTTCTATCAGCGGCACCATCGCAGTCTCGACTGGGCGTTGATCCAGTTCCAGCGACATCTGGAGCATCTCGCCGGCGTCCTCGCCAATCAGATTCTGCTCGGTGAGCATCTCGGCTATCGTCTTGAGATCCTCGCGCGTGACCTGCCCTTGCTGCGCAGTGACTGAAGAACGCCCGCAGACCAGCCGCGCAAGGCCGCTCATACACCACACCAACGGCGTCAGTAGCTTCGAAAAGAACGCCATCGGCCGAATTGAAAACAGCGAAATCCGGTTTGCGTACTTGCGGCCAATCGCTTTGGGCAGCACTTCGCCAAAGAGGAGCACTATCGGCGTCACGACAATTGTCGTCGTCCAGTCCGTCCAGCCGGATTCGACCGTCGCCGCCGGAACATAACGTTGAATGAGATGCTGTACGAGCAATACTCCGATGCATCCGCGCGAAATTGTCGCGAAGGAGACATTGACGATATTATTGCCGATAAGCACAGTGCTGAGGAACTTATCGCTGTTATTGAGGAAATGGCACGCCAGCGCTGCGCGATGATCGCCATCCTCTGCGCGATCCTTCAGCCATGGGCGGTTCGCGCTGGTCAATGCAGTCTCGCTGCCGGAGAAGAATGCGCTCAAGCAAAGCAGCACAAAAAGGAGGATATAGCTGGCAATCATCATACGTTCTCCTCCTCATGCGCATCCTGGCTGTCATTGGCCGATGTCTGGCGGATAATCTTTATTGCGGAAGGAATGCGCCCTGCAGTGCGCACGACGCGAAACAGCCATCCGTCAAATTCGACTTCATCCCCCGGATTCGGGAGCTTACCGAGCTGCTCCATGATAAAGCCGCCGAGCGTGTCATTTTCGGAATCGATTTCAATTTCCAAGCGTTCCTCGATTGCACGCAAGCGCGCACGGCCATCCGCGAGCAATACGCCGTCCGACAACGCTCGCACTTGGTTATAATCCTGGCCGGTGCATGCGTAACGCCCGACAATTTCCTCCAGAATCATGTCGCGTGTAACCAGTCCGAGCGTGCCACCATATTCAGAGACGACGATGCGCATATTGCTGCCATCGCCACGCATCTGGCTCAACAGCTTGTCGATTTTTGCACTCGCGGGCACAAAATCAACCGCATGCAGCGGCAATTTCTCCGCATCTCCGCCATTTTTCTTCCTGCCATAAGCGCTGGACTCGACTTGCTTGCGGAAGCTAGCCAGTGTCATATTGCCCAACGCTTGGTTGAGCCACTCCAGCGTATCGGAGAATGTCACGACACCCCAGATATCGTCGATGTCTTCGTGATAAACCGGCGCACAACTGTACGTCTTCTGATGGAAGATCTTCGCGGCCTGCTCCAACGTGACGTCGTCATTGATTGCCGCAATCTGCGTGCGCGGCACCATGATTTCCTTGACGTCGATCGAGTTGAAACGCATGATGCGCTCAAGCAGCTCCTTCTCGCGCTCATTCGTGCCGCCCGAAGTCGCGGCTTCGTCAATTGCCGCAGCGACCTCATCAGTCGTCAGCATATTCCAGCTGTTGGCGTCCGGCTTGATGCCAAAGAGCCGCTGGAGACAATTCGCAGTGCCGCCCAGCAGAATCAGCAGCGGATGCAACAGATGCGACACCCATAGCAACGGCTTCGCACTGCGCCGCGCAACCGTCAAGTTATTGCGGTACGCTTTCACTTTCGGCGACAGCTCGCCAAATAATATCAATAGCGGCGTGAGCACGACAATATTGAGCAATGACGCAATCACGCTGCTCAAATGCGCCCAGCGCGACCCAGCGGCATCCAGCTTGCACCACCGCACAATCGCGTTGCCGACAAAGCCGTCCGACGCCAACAGCCGCGCAAACAGCGCAGCCGTCAATACCGTCATCAGCATATTGACAAACAGGTTGCCCAGCAGAATCGTCGCTAGGACATGCTGCGGATCGGCCATCAGCCGATGTATCGCGCGATCCGCACTGTCGCCATTAGCCATGCGCCGCAATTGCGCACGTGATAGCGACATTAATGCCGTCTCACTCCCGGAGAAGAAGGCGGAACAGTATAACAGAAAAACAATTGCGATTAATAATGGTAAGTGCGCTGACAAAGTGTGTGTATGTGTGGTGTGTCTCGTTCAGAAAAATGTAATGTTGCTTAATGTAATATCACAATCCGCTACGTCATGACACAAGATTAGCGTCAATGCGTTATTGTGCACGTGCCGCTACAGTAGCTCCCTAGTCTTCCACGTATCCAGCTGGCGTTTTTCAAAATCAAAATTCGCACTAACGAGGACAATTTTCTTCCCGCTATACTGGTATCTCTTATAGTACTCACGTGCCATGATCTGCTCAAACGCAATATCCTCGTTCTTATTCAGCTTAAACCCGAAAATATAGACCAACTTGCCAACAGACGCCACTGCATCGATACGCCCATCATTAGTCTGCGCTTCCGCGGCAATATTTACACCGAGCAGCAGGAAGATCAGATAAAAGATGGTCTGGTAATACTTTTCCTCTTTGATATGAATATGATAAGGAATTCTGGCTATCAGACTCTGAAGGCATTTCATGAAATTATTGACATCACCCTGCCGCACAAACTCCTCCATCAAAGCCACATTGAGTTCGATATCGCCACGGTCAAGATTTGTATAGGCATTTATCAGATAGGTATCGAAGGCTGTTTTGACCTCGACATTCGTTTATCACGCGCGCCCTGCATTAGCTCCATATAATTGACAGCCGAGATGTAGCGTTCTTCATCATTGTCAATTTCCTGGGCAGCCTTCGGCGAGCCATGAAGCGCCCAAATCAAAACATCGGTATCAAACAGCATTGTGTTACCTCTGTTCGCGGAGCTTCTCTACATGCGCAACGGGATTCTTCATATCATCACGGTCTGCCCACATTCCGAATGCAGCAAGATCCGCCACCTTGACCTTCTTTTTTTCCTGAATCGGAACAATGATGGCGCGGCGACGTCCACGATGGGTCAGAGTAACACGCTCATGTCTGTCAATTGCAGACATGACTTCGCTCATTTTTTTTCTTAAATCAAGCACGCTAGCTTCCATAACAACCTCCTTAAGTGAACATTCGTAATATACACTTGTAGACGAAAACGGAGGGAAACGGAACCGGAATAAAACGGAACCGGAGGAAAACGGAATCCGTTAATTTCCGTTTCCGTCAAAAACACAATATCGGCGGATAGGGCAGAGTGTGCATTTAGGATTTTTTGCGGTGCACGTATAGCGGCCGTGGAGTAGCAAATAGTGGTGTGCGTCACGGAGATATTTTTTCGGCGTGCGTTGCATAAGGAGTGCGCCGACGGCTTCGGGCGTCTTAGCGACTGCGATGCCGGTGCGGTTGGCGACGCGGAAAATATGAGTATCGACAGCGATGACGGGCTTGCCGAAACCGATATTGAGCACGACATTGGCAGTTTTTGTGCCGACGCCAGGCAGTGCGGTCAGTTCTTCGAAGCTTCCTGGCACTTCGCCATTATGGCGTTCGATGAGTGCCTGGCATAACCCCATTATTGCCCTGCTCTTCGCGTGATATAATCCGATTGACCGCGTATAGTCTTCCAGCGCATCCAGTCCGAGTTGCAGATAATTCTGCGGCGTGCGGCAATGCGCAAACAATTGTGCGGTCACAGCATTGACACTGCGGTCGGTCGCTTGAGCAGAGAGCACGACCGCGATGAGCAGCTCGAAGCGGTTAGTGAAATGCAACTCCGGCTTCGGATCGATCACTTTTGCGAGTGCGCGGTAGATCGATGCAATACGCAGCCGGAGTTGTGCGTCACATTCCTCAGCAATATTAGAATGAGCGGTATTTTTCACGCCGATGCTCGAATTCCTCTTCGGAAGTCAGATACTTCGCGGCATAGTCCTCGAAGTTGCCGGGGAACCATGTCACTTTGCCATTGCCGTCAAACAGCAGCAGATGCGTGCAGATACGGTTGAGGAAATAGCGGTCGTGGCTAATCACCATCGCACAGCCGGTAAAATCGATAATAGCATTTTCCAACACACGCATTGTATTGACATCCAAGTCGTTAGTTGGCTCATCCAGCAGAATCAAGTTACCGCCGCGCCGCAAGAGCTTTGCCAAGTGCACACGATTGCGTTCACCACCGGAGAGCTGTCCGACCAGCTTCTGTTGCACTGCACCGCGGAAGTTGAACTTCGTCACATAAGCGCGGCCATTGAGGACTTTGCCGCCGACCGTCAAGTTCTCCTGTCCGTCGGTGATTTCCTCATAGACGGTCCGGCTATCGACGAGTTCATCGCGATTCTGGTCGATATATGACAGCTGGACCGTCGATCCCAGTTCAATCGCGCCGCTGTCGGGCGTCTCAAGTCCCATAATCATCTTGAAGAGCGTTGTCTTGCCGGTGCCATTCGGACCGATCACGCCGACGACTGCGCCTGGCGGGACAGTGAAATTGACGTCATCCAGTAGCATCGGCCCATCGCCGAAGCGCTTGGTCAGATGCTTCACTTCGAGGACTTTGTCACCCAAGCGCGGTCCTGGCGGAATCTGAATAGTCAGCTCATCGCGTTCCAGCTCAAAATTCTTTGCTGCCAGTTCATTATAGCGAGTAATACGCGCTTGGTTCTGCTTCTGACGCGCGGCAGGCGTCGCCGAAATCCATTCCAATTCGCGCGCGAGGATCTTCTGGCGCGTGCTCTCCTTCTTTTCCTGCTGACGCAAGCGTTCCTGCTTCTGCTTCAGCCAGCTGGAGTAATTGCCTTCAAACGGAATGCCGCGCGTATTCTCAATTTCCAGAATCCATTTTGTGATATTGTCGAGGAAATAACGGTCGTGCGTGACAATAATCACGGTGCCGGGATATTCGCGCAGAGTCTTTTCCAACCACGCGATCGTCTCGGCATCCAAGTGGTTGGTCGGCTCATCCAGGAGCAGCAGATCCGGCTTTTCCAGCAACGCTTTGCATAACGCGACGCGGCGGCGTTCACCGCCGGAGAGCTTCGTGACATCCGCATTGTCCGGCGGCAGCAGCAGCGCATCGCTTGCGACATCGAGCAAGTGATCGAGATTCCAGCCATCCAGCCGGTCAATCTCATTTTGCAGGAAATCAAATTCGTCATTGAGCTTATTGGTCTCTTTTTCGGAGAGAGACGGATCGCCCATTTTTTCCATGACTTCGTCATAGCGATCGATAAGCTTTTGAATTGGCGCCATCGCTTCTTCGAGATTGCCGCGGACATCCTTCTCAGGATTGAGTTGCGGCTCCTGTGGCACGAGCAGCACGCGCATGCCCTTCGTGATGACCGCGCTGCCCAGAATCTCCGTATCCTCGCCCGCCATGATGCGCAACAACGTCGATTTACCCGCGCCATTTTCACCGACAATACCAATCTTGGCGCCTAGATAAAACGAGAGGTAAAAATCCTGCAATATCGGCTTGTCCCCATAAAACTTGGACATGCCCTGCATTTGAAAGACGAATTGAGGAGGCATTGTGTGAGTGTCGTGTTGATAGAGTTGATGATAGCGCAAGCACGCGAATGCATCAAGTGCTTGCGCTGATGTGTGTGTATTCTGCGATTATTTGCTGTCGCCTGCTTTGACTTTATTCCAGATATTTAGGAAGCGCTCTTCCTGTTCCGGGGAGAGCTCGACCATAAATTCGGAGTTCGCGATGATTTCCGGCGCGATAAAGAGCGACGTGTTGTTCCGGACTTCCTCATCGAGCAGTCCGATCGCGTCTTTATTGGGGCAGCATGCCAGCACATCGGTGATATTGCGTGCGGCAATTTCGGGGCGGTGCAGATAGTTGATGAATGCATACGCAAGTTCCGGCTGCGGCGCTTTGGAAGAGACGACCATCATGTCGCAACTCATCAAGCATCCTTCCTTCGGCATCACAAACGCAAGCTTCTCCGGGTCTTCGCCGACAATCTGGCCGATATCCATCGAATAGCCCATCACGACTTGGAATTCTCCAGCAGCCAAGCCATTCTTGTATTGCTCATTTTCGAATTTGATGACATTTTCGCGCCACTGGAGCATCAGCTTGAGCACTTCATTGAGCTTCGCGTCGCCAGTTTCGGGATCGAACAAATCAGCAGTCTTGTATCCGAGCGTGAGCATTGCCGCGCCGATGACTTCATTATAGTCATCCAGAAGCGTCATGTATCCCTTGAGGTCAGTACGGTTGAAGACGCGCCAAGTCGGCTCAAATACAGGCAATTTCTGTTTATTGTAGCCAATGCCAGTGTAGCTCATGAAATACGGCACACTGTAATCCATAATCTTGTCGCCAAGCTTGCGCACAACCGTGTCATCCAGATGCACGAGATTGGGCAGCTTGCTCTTATCGAGCTTGACGATCATCTTTTCATCCACCATCTTCTGGATAAAGTAGTGGCTCGGCACGATTACATCATAGCCACTACCGCCCGCTTGAAGCTTGGCGAACATCATTTCGTTGGAATCATAAATATCGAGCTGGACCTGGCATCCGAATTCCTTTTCGAAGTCAGCGACGACTTCCTGGGAAATGTAGTCAGACCATGTGTATACATGAAGAACTGGCTTCTGCTTGCAGCCCACCAAAGCGAATAAGCAAACCGCAAAAAGCGACAGAAGAGTTGTTTTTTTCATCGTAGTTAATAGTGCATGTTATTGTTGGTTGTCGGGTTTTCAATTACGCCGCGTCCTTCTCGGCGTTGCGAATCAGTCAAATCAGAATCCGTGACGCGGATTCTAGATGCAATAATCATCCGGCAGCTGGAAGCGATACTTGCGGATGATGTCTTCCAGCGTAATCTTGCGCATGAGATCGCGGATGCCATCATTGAGCTCACTCCAGACGTCACGCGCAGGACAGCAATTGTGCCGTGCGCATTTTTCGGGTTTACCGACGCAATCGACAATCGAAATGCTTCCTTCCATCGCTTCGATTATCTCCAGCAAAGTCAATTCGGCGGGCTTGCGCGCGAGGAAGAAACCGCCTTTGACGCCGCGAACTGAACGCACCATGCGTGCACGGCGCAGATCGACAATCAGGCGACTCAAGTATTTCAGCGAAATCTGCTGACTTTCCGCGACATCGCGCAACATCCGCGGTTGTTCGCCACTGCCGTGCATTGCAAGATCCAGCAGGATTCGCAGACCATATCTTCCTTTCGTTGAAATCTTCATATTCGCCTTTTCTCCCGTGATTTTGGGACAACGGCATATTATAAAACAGAATCAAAATTCCGTGACGTCGAAATTGACAATTATTGACGTATTCTTGTGGCAATTTGCAATTTCCGGATTAACTTATGCGACGTCACACAAAAATAATCACTTGGCGTTGGCGGAGACTATGCTGGCGTCAAAATCCATTAAAAAGGGGGTGAAAAAGAAAAATGCCGGAAGTCAAACTCAAGAAAGGTGAGCCGATCGAGCGTGCTCTGCGTCATCTGCGCAAGAAGATGGACAAGGAGAATACTCTGGACGAGCTCCGTGCTCGGGAGCATTACATCCCCCCATGCGAAGCACGCCGCCGTGCTGCTGGTAAGATCCGCTAATCGCCATGCGATGTAGCTCTTACATGCTCCGGAATAATTGAAGGAGCAACGCGTATCGATGAAGCGAACAGAATGTCAAAGCTCTGTTCGCTTTTTTTATGCCTGCAACATAATTGTAAACACATTATTCTGTAATCATGAACGCATTTGACAACGAAAAATATCTTGCTAGCCAATACGCAGCGATTCTCAAGCGTGTGAATTCCGACGATGGCCGCGTCTATCTGGAATTCGGCGGCAAGCTGATGGGCGATTTCCATGCCGCGCGCGTATTGCCCGGCTTTGATCCCGATGTCAAATTGCGTCTCTTGCAGCAGCTCGCGCCAAAAGCCGACATCATCGTCTGCATCCATGCCGAGGACATCCAGCATAAGCGCATCCGCGCCGACTTCGGCATTACTTACGACAATGCGTCGATGAAGCTGATTGACGACTTGCGCGCACGCGGCATCGAAGTGACTGCAGTCGTCATCACGCGTTTCACGGGCCAGCCGGCAGCACTTGCTTACAAGGAGCGACTGGAGCGCCATCACATGCCGGTCTACTTACATCACGCAATTGACGGCTATCCGAATGAAATCGAGCATATCGCCAGCCCCGCAGGCTTTGGCTCAAACCCGTATATCCCTGTGACACAGCCGCTGGTCGTCGTCACCGCGCCGGGGCCGAATTCGGGCAAAATGGGCATCTGCCTCTCGCAGATCTACCATGATTTCCAGCGCGGAATCAAAGCGCGCTACGCAAAATTCGAGACATTCCCGGTCTGGAATCTACCGCTCAACCATCCCGTCAATATCGCTTATGAGTCGGCAACCGCCGATTTGCATGACAACAACGCACTCGATAACTTCCATATTGAAGCATACGGCACACCCGCAGTCAATTATAACCGCGATCTGCAGGCATTCCCACTGCTGAAAGCGATGCTGAATAAAATCACCGGCGGCCACGCTGTCTATCAGTCACCGACTGACATGGGCGTCAATTGCATCGCATCCGGCATTGTCGATGACGCAGCAGTGCAGGAAGCCGCCAAAGACGAAATTGTCCGCCGATTCTTCCAATATGACGCGGATTTCCATCTCGGGAAGATTCCGGAAAGCACAGTCGCGCGTGCGCTCGAATTAGTGCTGAAAGCCGGATTGAAGACGACTGACCGCGCAGTGGTCGCGGCCGCGCGCCAAGAAGCGATCGACTGCGAAGCAAAGCATAAAGGCGATGGCGGAATCTATTGCGGCGCGGCGATACGC
>CAVGNO010000064.1:0-8063 GCA_963630475.1 Blautia faecis
GTCTTACATTATGCACATGTTACAAAAATATCATCATGGATGACATGATGAGTAGCCAGCAAGTTGAATTCTTCCCTTTATAGAAGAGGAAACGTAAAAATGAAGAAAGAGAAAGACGTAGCGGCGGCTGCAGCAGCGGCTCCCGCAGTTGATCCGGCAGTGCAGGAAGCGCAGGAGCGTGCAGTCGTGGACGCGGTTGTCGCGAAAGTCAAAGCTGCACAGGAGAAGTTTGCGAACTACACGCAGGAGCAGGTCGACAAGATTTTCATGGCAGCGGCATTAGCGGCGAACAACGCGCGTATTCCGCTGGCACAGATGGCGGTCGAGGAATCCGGCATGGGTGTGGTCGAGGACAAGATCATCAAGAATCACTTCGCTTCCGAATACATCTGCAACAAATTCCTCGGGATGAAGACCTGCGGTATCATTGAGCAGGATGATGCATTTGGTATCATCAAAGTTGCTGAGCCGCGTGGCGTGATTGCTGGTATTGTTCCGACGACAAACCCGACTTCGACGGCGATTTTCAAGTCGTTGATTGCGTTGAAGACGCGCAATGGTATTGTATTCAGCCCGCACCCGCGTGCAAAGAAGTGCACTTGCGAGGCAGCGCGCATTGTATTGGAAGCTGCGGTTGCAGCCGGTGCGCCTGAAGACATCATCGGCTGGTTGGATGCCCCGACGATGTTCATGTCCGGCTATCTGATGAGCCACAAAGACATCGCGCTGATTCTGGCGACTGGCGGCCCCGGCATGGTCAAAGCGGCTTATTCCAGCGGTACTCCCGCTGTCGGCGTCGGCCCAGGCAATACTCCGGTCATCATGGATGATACTTGCGATGTCGAAACGGCAGTCAACTCCGTCTTGCTGTCCAAGACATTTGATAACGGCATGATCTGCGCATCCGAGCAGTCAGTGACGGTTCTAGCTCCGATCTACGATCAAGTTAAAGCCGAGTTTGTCCGCCGTGGCGCATACATTTTGAATGCCAAGGAGAAGGAAGCAGTTGGCAATGTCATTCAGATTGACGGCAAGCTGAATGCGAAGATTGCGGGTCAGAGTGCAGTCAAGATTGCGCAGATGGCCGGTCTCGAAGTTCCTGCATACACCAAAGTCTTGATTGCCGAAGTAAGCAAAGTCGGTGTTGAGGAGCCGTTCTCCCGCGAGAAGCTCTCACCGACACTGGCATTGTACAAGGCTGACACCTATGAGGAAGCAGTTGAGAATGGCAAGAAGCTTCTGGCTTACGGTGGTCTCGGACACACTGCAGTGCTGTACACCAACACGCAGAATGAGCAGCGCATCCGCGAGTTCGGCCACGTCATGCTGGCCAGCCGCGTGCTGATCAATACGCCTTCTTCACAGGGTGGTATCGGTGACCTCTACAACTTTGCGTTGAATCCTTCGCTGACGCTTGGTTGCGGTTCCTGGGGCGGCAACTATGTCTCGGAGAACGTCGGTCCGCAGAACTTGCTCAATATCAAATCAATTGCAAAACGGAGAGAGAATATGCTTTGGGTCCGCCTCCCGCAGAAAATCTACTTCAAGTACGGCTGCCTCTGCACTGCACTGGGCGATCTGGCCGGCAAGAAGCGCGCATTCATCGTCACTGATAAATTCCTCTATGACAGCGGTGTGCTCGGCCCGATGCTGCATAAGCTGGACGAGATGGGCATTGCAACCCACGTCTTCTCGGATGTCACTCCGGACCCGACTATCCAGCTGGCACGCCGTGGCGAAGAGCAGCTGCGCTCCTTCAATGCCGACGTCATCATCGCTGTCGGTGGTGGCTCACCGATTGACGCTGCGAAGATTATGTGGCTGATGTATGAGCAGCCGGAATACAAGTTCGCAGATCTGGCAACTCGCTTCATGGATATCCGCAAGCGTATTGTCAAGCTGCCTGAACTGGGCAAGAAAGCTCTGATGGTTGCAGTGCCGACCACCAGCGGTACCGGTTCCGAAGTCACGCCGTTTGCGGTTATCACCGATGAAGAGACGCAGCAGAAGTTCCCGCTGGCCGACTACGCGTTCACCCCGAACATGGCCATCATCGATACCGAGCTGGTCATGAAGTTGCCGAAAGGCTTGACTGCAATCTCCGGTATTGACGCATTGACCCACGCGCTTGAGTCCCGTGTCTCCTGCATGCAGAGCGACTACTGCAACGCACTGGCCAACGAAGCTGCGCGCTTGATCTTCGAGAATCTGCCGACTTGCTATGAGAACGGCCCGATGAGCGAGAATGCGCGTGAGCACATGTTCAACGCATCCGCAATGGCCGGTATGGCATTCGGTAACGCATTCCTCGGTCTGTGCCACTCCATCGCACACAAGCTGGGCGGTATGTACCACATCCCGCACGGTCTGGCCAACGCATTCATGATCAGCCACGTCATCAAATTCAATGCTGTGGATATCATGACCAAGCAGGCGGCGTTCCCGCAGTATCACTTCCCGAATGCCAAGGCTGATTACGCAGCAGTCGCACGCTACGTCGGCTTGACCGGCGCCAACGATGACGAGCTGGTTGCCAAACTGGTCGAGAAAGTCGAGGATCTCAAAGCGAAGCTGAATATCCCGAGCGCGATGAAAGTCTGGTTCGAGCAGCATAACATCACCGAAGAGACCTTCCTCAAGCAGCTCGACGAGCTGGCGGTCAAGGCCTACGACGATCAGTGCACTGGCGCGAACCCGCGCTATCCGCTCATCAGCGAAATCAAGCAGCTCTTGCTTAACGCCTACTACGGCAATCTCTAGTCCATAATCACAAGCGCTTATGATGGATTTCCCTTCACGGGATTTTCATCATAAGCGTTTTTTGTCAAAATCAACTTATCATGAAAAAGATAAAAATCTGCATTGGCAGTTCGTGTTTTGCACGCGGTAATGCGGCAAATGTGGAAGTCGCGGAGAAATTCCTGCAACAGCATGGCCTGAAGGACGATGTCGATGTCGATCTCTCCGGTGGATTGTGCACCGGAAATTGCGCCGACGGGCCGATTGTCTTTGTGGACGACCAGCTTTATACTCATGTGAACCGTGAGAAGATGCTCGAAATCCTCAATTCGACTTTTCCTCAACAATCAAAGTAGATTATTGATTGCCGTCAGGCAATTTTGAATTATATTCTGTCTCATATTACATCCATAAGATTTACAATTCCTCAATTTTAATTTTTCTTCCCCAGAAGACATGACAAGTCAGACGCTTACTTTTCGCCAGGAGACCGGTCCGGTATATACTGTAGAAAATGAATGCCAGGATTGCTATAAGTGTGTGCGGCACTGCCATTGCAAAGCGATTCGCATTGTCAATGGCAAAGCATCGGTGATTCGCGAGGCGTGTGTATCATGCGGCCAGTGTGTCAAAGTATGCCCCGCGCATGCGAAGCGCATCCGCTCCGGTCTGCCGCGTCTGCGTCAGCTACTGACTTCGGGCGAGCCGATTTATGCGTCAGTCGCGCCTAGTTGGGTCGGATATTTCCCAGGAATTTCGCTCGGTGAGCTGTCGGAAGCACTGCATCGCCTTGGTTTTGCCGGCGTGAGCGAGACCGCGCATGGCGCGCAAGTCGTCAGCGCGTATACCGGCGAGTATCTGCGCAAAGAACATCTGCCATTGGTTATTTCCAGCGCTTGTCCCGCATGTGTAGACTATATCCGGAAGTATCATCCGGAATTCACTAGCCGGATTATGCCGTTTACATCGCCAGTGCTTGCACACTGCAAGCTGCTGAAAAAGGAGTATGGCGAAAATACCAAAGTCGTCTTCTTCGGTCCCTGCGCTGCAAAGAAGAATGAAGCAGACCGTAATGAGTCACTGCTGACATTAGCGCTGACTTTCTCGGACCTGGATGAGCTGCTCACGGACGACCATGTGATATTTGACGGCACGACCGCGCCGCTTGCGCTGGGCGCTGCGCAGGAAGGGCGCTTCTATGCAATCGAAGGCGGCATGAATGACACGCTGCGCGATGGTCAGAAGAGCATCCGTTATATCTCGGTTTCCGGCCTCGATAATCTGTCGCAGATGCTCTCCAGCTGGCATGAGGATTCAGATACCGCTAATGCACGCACGATTTTCCTTGAAGCGCTTGCATGCAATGGCGGCTGTATCAACGGCCCCGCGATGCCGCAGCACGGTCCAAGCCTGGATACTATCGCGCGCACCGACTGCAATGCGCCGCTCGAAGTGAGCAAATTAGACCAGGAAAACAGTGGGACGACTATCGAAAGCGTCTTCGAGTCAGACGCAGTCAAAGTCGAGGAGCCCAGCGATGAGGAACTCAAAGCCGCACTGGCGCGAGTCGGCAAATTCAGTAAAGCGGATGAGCTCAACTGCGGCGCATGCGGATATAATACTTGCCGCGATTTTGCGCGCGCGCTCATTCAGAATAAAGCGGAAGAAGCGATGTGCCATACATTCCTGCGCAAGAATTCCCAGCGCACGAGTAACGCGCTGATCCGCTATATCCCCGCCGCAGTCGTAATTGTCGATGAAAATCAAACAATAGTCGAATGCAACCGCACATTTGCGACGATGGTTGAGATGGGCGATGTCTTCGATACGCTCGGCAATCTCGCGACAATCGCAATCTCAAATACAATGCCGCAATTGGAGGAGCTCTTCTCCAGTGTCATTGCAAATGGCGGCGAAATTGAGAAATACAACCAGAAATTCAATGACCGCATCATCAACTTGAGCGTCTTCTCTATTGCGCGTGGTAAATACGCCGGCGCAGTCGTGCAAGATGTGACGCGCTCCGAATTGCATCGCGAACAGATTGCCGAGAAAGCACGTGAAGTCATCCGCAAGAACGTGATTACTGTCCAGCAAGTCGCGCGACTCTTTGGCGAGCATGTCGCCGAGACGGAAATCATGCTTAATGAGATCGCGGGGACATACGAAGTGCATACTGGCGCAGGCGGCGCCGGGGAGGCCAAAAATGGCATCTGACCTCTTTGTCGAAATGGAGTACTTCCAGCTGATTAAGCATGGCCAAGCGGCATGCGGTGACGACGTACAGCTGGAAGCGCGCAAGCAGGAAAACCGCTATCTTGCAGTGCTCTCCGATGGATTGGGCAGTGGCATCAAAGCAAATGTGCTGGCCAATATGACCACTACCATGGGGTTGAAATTTCTCAAATCCAACCTCGATGTCATGCAGTCGGTTGAAATCATCATGGATTCACTGCCAGTCTGCGAAGTGCGCCATATCAGCTACTCGACTTTTTCGATGGTCGATTTGCGCTTGGGCGGCATTACGCGACTGGTCGAGATGGGCAATCCGCAATACATTCAGTTGCGCGGCACAAAGGAGATTCAGCCGCTTAAACACGAGACGCTGATTTCACAACACTGGCCAGATCGCGAAGTGGAGTGCTATGAGCTTAAACTGGAACCCGGCGACCGACTGATCGTGTGCTCGGACGGCGTGACACAGTCGGGTCTCGGCGAAGGCGCGCCATATAAATTCGGCTGGCGGCGCTGCGGTGAACTCGAATACGCACAGGAACAAATCGCCGCAAATCCCAATATCTCCTCAAAATCACTCGCGCATTCAATTGCAGGCCGCGCATTGATGATTTCCAAAGGCGTGTGTCATGACGACATCACTTGCCTCGTCATCTATTTGCGTGAACCGCGTGTATTGCGCGTGCTCACCGGGCCGCCATTCTACAAGGAAAGCGATGCCGAATATGCCGCACAAGCTAATCTCGGCGAAGAACATACAGTCATCTGCGGCGGTACGACCGCAAATATCCTTGAGCGCGAGCTGGGCAAGAAAGTCGAAATCGATCTGCATCAGATAAAGAAGATGGATAACCTGCCCCCGGCAGGACGGATTCCCGGCGTCGGATTGGCGACCGAAGGCATTCTCACACTCTCACGCGTCGCAATCGCACTGGAAGAGGAGACGCCCGTGCATGAATTGCCGCAAGCCGCGCGCAAAGTCATTGAGCGCTTCCTGGAACACGACCGCATCGAGTTCGTCGTCGGCACAAAAGTAAATGAAGCGCATCAGGATCCGACATTGCCGGAAGACCTCGAACTGCGGCGTGGAATTGTCCATCGCTTACGCAATATCCTCACATCAAAATACCGCAAGGAAGTCGTCGTAAACTACTACTAGGGACACATTATGGAAAAGATTCCGCTGGAAATCTGCTGTGGTACTGCCTGTTATCTGCTGGGTGCGTCAAAATTGCTTACTGTCGAATCGCTTTTCCCCGCGGAATGGGACGGTAAGGTCGATGTCAAAGGTGTGCCATGCATGAATTTGTGTGATAATGAACAGATTGGCGGCGCACCATTTGTGCGGCTGAATGGCGAGATCATCGATCACGCGACTCCCGAGATTATCATCGCTAAACTGACTGAACTCCTCGGCTAACCGCCCAACCGCCCAGAACGATAATTATGATTAATGGTGCCCAATATGTCCGGCGTGAGTTGATGATCCGTATCGTGCGTAGCTTCGATGCGGGAACGCTGGAACAAGACATTGACCACATTCCGATTATGATGCGGCCGAAAGATGGCGATGCGAGCCGCTGCTGTATCTATCACGACCGCGCAGTGCTCAAATACCGCCTGATGTGCTTGCTCGGCTTTGCATGCGAAGAAGAGACAGATGAATCACGGCTGCTCTCGTCCTATCTTGCCGAAGCGATGACGCGCAAGCGCACACCTGTCGCCGATGGCGCAGAACCGCTGTCGGTCTGCTCGCCCGGCTGCTCGGGATGCCCGAGCTCGCAAGTCGTCGTGACCGGCAATTGCCGCGGATGCTTCGCACGCCCATGCCAGTATAATTGCCCGAAAAAAGCGATCAGCATCGTCAATCAAGTCTCGACAATCGATCAAAGCCAGTGCATCAAATGCGGCAAATGTATCAACGTCTGCCCATATCATGCGATTATGAAGACGACCGTGCCTTGCGAAGATGCATGCCCGACCGGCGCAATCCGCAAGGACGAAAATGGCCGCGCGAAAATTGATTTCAGCAAATGCATCTACTGCGGCAAATGCTTCAACGCATGCCCGTTCAGCGCTGTAATGGAACGCTCGCAAATCATCGATGTCCTCTGCGCACTCAAGCGTGGCGAAAAACTTGTCGCGATGGTTGCGCCGTCCGCACAAGCACAGTTCCCCGGCTCAATCGAACAAATGTTCACCGCAATCTCGAAACTCGGCTTCTCCGATGTCGTCGAAGTCGCATTGGGCGCTGAAATGACAACTGCACACGAAGCACGCGAATTCCAGGAACGCATGGCATCTGGCGAAAAACTGATGACGACATCGTGTTGCCCCGCGTATGTGCAATTTGTCAAGAAAATTGTCCCAGATTTTGCCAAATATGTCTCCGAGACGCCAAGTCCGATGGTCTATACCGATCAGCTTGTGAAGGAAAAAAATCCTGATGCGAAGACAGTTTTTGTCGGTCCTTGTATCGCAAAACGCCGAGAGGCCGCAATTAAGGGAATAGATTATGTGTTGAGCTTCGAAGAAGTCGGCGCACTGCTCGCCGGCCGTAAGATCGACATCATGACTTGCGATCCGTGGCCAATGCCGCGCCCCGCTATCGCGACCGCGCGCAATTTCGCACGCAGCTGCGGCGTCACCGAAGCCGTCCTGCAGGAGACTAAGTCGCTTCCCGCTGACTTCAAACTCGATGCGAAATTCATCGATGGACTGGACCGTAAATCCGCTGGCATGCTGAAACTCTATGCCGCCGGACGCCTCCCCGCGAATTTCCTCGAAGTCATGGCGTGCAATGGCGGCTGCGTCAAAGGCCCCACATCCCTTGTGTGATAATGCCCACACCACCGCGGGTGCCGCGTGTTTCATCCCCGGGTGCCGCGTGTTTTCCCAGAGCTTGCGCTCTGGGCACAGAACAGGTATGGCCGGGGCTTGTCCCCGGCCGTCATGTTTCGCCCCTGGCCGTCGGCGCTTTCCCTCGGTTGCCGCGTGTTTGTCGGCGCATGCCACTTGTCCTGTGCCCGGTGCGCAAGCTCCGGGAATTTTTTTCTTCCATACACGTACATATCCTTATTCTTATGACT
>CAVGNO010000064.1:8073-11473 GCA_963630475.1 Blautia faecis
ATTTTGCATTCACGCTCTTTTCAAAATTTTTGCGCTTTGATCCGAAACGCCCGGACTGGCTGGGCCGCGATCGCTTTGTGCTGTCGGCAGGCCATGGCTCGATGCTCCTCTATTCGCTGTTGCATCTCTTCGGCTATGACGTGACAATTGATGACATCAAGAATTTCCGCCAATGGGGAAGCAAGACGCCGGGACATCCGGAATATCGCCGCACTCCCGGCGTTGAAGTGACGACCGGTCCGCTGGGCTCGGGTCTGGCATCCGCTGTCGGCATGGCGATGGCGCTCAAGCAATTCAATGCGCGAGTCGGCATGCCGGAGAAATTGACGCATGATCAGCGCGTCTATGTCTTCTGCGGCGATGGCTGCATCATGGAAGGCTGTACGCATGAGGCATGCGCATTGGCTGCGTCACTGCGTCTGGACAACCTGATCCTCTACTACGATTCCAATAAGATTACGATTGAAGGCGCGACGGATCTGGCGATGAACGAGGATGTCGCCGCACGCTTCTCCGCGTATGGATGGAATGTGCTGCATGTCGATGGACAGTGCCAGAAGCAGATAGCTGCGGGATTGACATTGGCGAAAGCATGCCATGACCGCCCGACGATTGTGATTGGCCACAGCACGATTGGCTATGGCGCACCGAATCTGGCTGGCACTGCCAAGACTCATGGCGCGCCGCTTGGACCGGAGGAAGTCGCAGCAACCAAGCAAGCGCTGGGCTTTGATCCGGAACAGTCATTTGTCGTGCCCGCTGAAGTGCGTCAGCTGTGCGATGAAATCATTGCGCAGAAACAATCCGATGCCGCGCAGTGGGATCAGGAATTCGATGCATGGAAAGCATCTGCGCCGGCAGAATCAGTCAAGTTGATGGAAGCGCTGTTGCATCCGGTTATTCCATCCGATCTTCGCGAGAAGCTGCTCGCCGCAGTCCCCGCAAAGGATGTCGCAACTCGCGCTTCCAGCGGTGCGATGCTCCAAGTGCTGGCAGCCGAGATCCCCGCGCTGACTGGCGGTTCTGCCGACTTGGCGCCTTCGAATAACACCAACATGAAGGGCTTTGGCGATTTCTCCGCGTCAGACCGCGCTGGCCGCAATCTGCATTTCGGCGTGCGTGAGCTTGCGATGGGCTTGGCTGCTAACGGCATGGCGCTCACGCATACGATTCCGTACACTGCGACATTCATGGTCTTCTCGGATTACATGAAACCGGCAATCCGCCTCGCCGCAATCCAGAAACTGCATGAAGTCTATGTGTTTACTCATGACTCGTATGCAGTCGGCGAAGATGGCGCAACCCACGAGCCGATTGAGCAGCTTATGATGCTCCGCGCACTCCCCAATGTCGTCGTCTTGCGTCCCGCTGAATCGCACGAAGTCGCTCTGGCGTGGGAATACGCAGTCAAAGCCGATTGTCCCGTAGTCCTCTCTTTGACGCGTCAGGCATTGCCGAACTTTACTGCCGATTTGCTCCCGAATGTCGATGTCAGCAAAGGCGCGTATGTCCTCTCGGATGACGCCGACTTCGAACTCATCATCATCGCGACCGGCTCCGAAGTGCAGCTTGCGCTGGGCGCTGCCGCTCAATTGCGTGAGAAAGGACGCAAAGTGCGTGTTGTCTCTATGCCGAGCTGGGAGCTCTTCGATGCACAGAGTGATGAATATCGCGAAAGCGTCCTGCCGCATAGCTGCGAAAAACGCGTCTCCATCGAAGCCGGCATTACGATGGGCTGGCAGAAGTATACTTGCTGCGAAGGACTGAATCTCGGATTGGAACACTTCGGCGACTCCGCGCCTGCGAAAGTGCTCGCGAACGAATACGGCTTCACCGTCGAAGCAGTCGTCGCCGCAATCGAAAAGAAGTGGTAGTGTTCAGATAATCACCGGCTGACGGTGGGTAGATTAGTCTATACATTCTCACTGCTAGCTGCAGCAGTATTGTCGGTAGTGCTTGGCAATCATGGCATCGCATTTCCGGCAGTACTGCTGGTCGCATTTTATTTTGCAATGCGTTTCGGCATGCGCCGCGTTATTATCGGCGCAATGACCGCAGCTGCGTTTCTGGATGCGCTCTGGCTGCATGAGACGCCGCAATGCTGTGTCGGCGTGCTGATTGTCTGCGCAATTGCGTCAATTTGGCGACGCAGCAGCGATGTGACGTCGCTATCAACTGCAATCGGCGGCGGCGTGCTCTGCGTCTGCGCGAATTTCGCCAGCGCGCTGCTCGATGCAATTCTGCGCAATACTGCGGCGTATGAGACGACACGGCTACTGCTCTGGCACGCGATTTTGCCGGCATTGGCCGCAATTGTGGTGTTTCCTTTGATGGCAGTTGCGCTTAACGCAATATTGCGGCGGCGTCTTATGCTCCAGCGTAATGCAATTGGCGGAGTGGATGATATGTGCGGGGAAGAGGACGACAGTGGATACTGAAGTGCGTTATTCTGCTGATGGCATGCCGGATGCCGGACAGCTCCGCAGCCGCATCTTCGTCTGTGTCGCCGTGATATTGACTTTGATGGCGCTGCTGCTGTTGCGGCTTTGGCAAGTCCAAGTCCGGCAAGGCGATGAATTATTGCGAAAAGCTCGGCGGCAGAGCATCCGTCCTGTGCGTCTGAATCCTGTCCGCGGGCGTTTTTTTGATGTCAATGGCTATACGCTCGTAGATAATGAGCCGCGCTATGACTTGTGCTTCTATATCTCGGAGATGCGGCAGTTCGGCCGCTTGAAAAATACTATCGAATATATTCTGGAGCGTGAACGCATTATTGCCCACTATCTTGGCCGCGAACCGGCATTGACTGCGGATCGCGTGAAGGAACACTTGCGCAAACAGCCGGTGTTACCGATGACCGTGATGCAGAACCTGACTTTGGAAGAGCGCACTGAATTTGCAGAGCTGCTCCCCATTATCCCCGGCGTTGAAATTATGCCGCGCGCAGTCAGGAAATACTGCTATCCGGGCATGCTCAGCCATGTCCTCGGGATGACTGGCATGCGCTTGCCCAGCGGCGATGATGTGCGCGAGGATCTCCCACGCCTCTATGTAACACCCGAATTGCACGGCATCAGCGGACTGGAAGCAAGCTATGACTCCGAGCTGTCCGGCCAGCCGGGGACGCGACTGCTGCTCGTGGATTCAATCGGATACGCACGCGAAACCGTCCAGCAGGAATCACAGCCAATCTCCGGAAATGACATCTATCTCACAATCGACAGCGATGCGCAAGCGATTGCAGAGAAGCTGCTTGAGGGCTACCAGGGCGCAATCGTCGTACTCAATGTCAAAACCGGCGCAGTCATCGCGATGGCGTCGTCGCCGTCATTTGATCTGTCTGATCTGCCGGCATCTAAATACCGCGCTTTGATGGATGACAAGGAGCTGCAGCCGATGC
>CAVGNO010000065.1:0-11471 GCA_963630475.1 Blautia faecis
TAGCTTCGTTGGATTGCAAGCGGCAAAGTATGCCGACAATGCCAAGCACTTTTTCATGTATTCCGGGTCGCTTGATTGCTCGGTGGCGTATCTGAGCTTCTCGCGTTTCTCTGGGTCGAGCACAAATTTGAATGGGTCGTCCCCTGTGATGCATTCAGCAACGTTTCTTAAGCTTGTACCGTATGCCATATTGAGCGGCAACAGTTTTTCAAATGGGTTAATCCTTGTGGTGTTTTCTGGCGCATACATTTGTCCGTATGCATCGAGGTTTTGTGCGATGTCTTTATCCTCTTCGGCAAATGCCTGATTACTGGCGTAATTGTGGATAGCTCGGTTAATACGGCTCGCGCTTGGCAAGTCGTAAAAACTGAACGCGACTGGCTCTGGCGCGGTCGGCGCTTCAAACTCGTTTCGGGGTTAAAGATGCATCAAAATTCTATAACGATTACTGCAAGGACATACCGAAATGGGCACTGGTTTCAGCAGGTACGCTGGTATCAGTTGCTGTGGTGGGTTTGCCTATAACAGCCATTGCACTTGCAGGAGTATGCGTGTTCAAGACATGTAACAAGTATAAGTGATTGAACGCAGCACCTTATATGGCGGCCGAATAACTTTCCTTTCCTTTTCGAGCTGTAAGATGGAGGAATTCTGCGGTAGTAAGGGCATAGCCAACATTTTTTATATCGCACTCTTTGATGGCGGGAGGCCGAATAACGTGAGGTCGGGGACAAGCTCCGGTCCTAATTACAATTACACTGCCTCATAAATTTCTATTGATAATGACATGACTCGCGGAAAAATGCGTTTCGGACTTCTTAATAGTCATTGGATGCAGATAAACTTATATCGGCATTCAATGACATAGTGAACTACAACCAAAATGGGAAACAAACGATGATTACAGTTAAAATCAAAGCAATAAATGGGATTCGCACAGTGGCCGTTGCTGAAGACAACAATGCTCCAACGTGGTATGAAGTTTTCAAACAGGACGCAGTCAAGTGCATGTTTATTACTCATGATTATACAGATTGTATGAAACATATCACCAAGATCGACGGCAAAGAGATTCCTGCAGACTTACGCAATGACATACTTGCATCCACGGTTTCCAACAACAGCACTGCCGAAGTCGCGCTTCACATGTATAACGCCGATGGCATTGTTACTGGCGAGACAGACACGTTCTGATGAAATCATCCTGCGAACACAACATTTTTTAGCTGTTGAATAACCACTATCCCCACATAGAAAAGGAATTAGAATTATGATTATCACTTTCGAAGCTAAGAGCAAGTACCTATGTGACATTAAGATTCCGGCGGGCGTCACGGTTGCCAAATTCCGTGAGATGTTACAGGACAAAGGCTATGACGTCAAGGCGTCTCGGATCGAAATTTGGCGCAGTAAGGAGAAAGACAAGCTCATCGGCATGGTGAACAGCTATGTCCTTCAGCCAGGCGATTACATCCGTTTCTATGTTTGTAATATTAGCCGCCCCTATCGAGATGACTTTCGCAAACGTCTTCATGAGTGCGGGGCACGTGGGGATGAAGGCTCCCCAGAGTACTTCAAAGCACAAGAAGCTCTCATCTGGGAAGCGGTTGATTTTGGTCTGCATGATGAGAAGAGAGCCAAGGAAATGATTGCACACCTGTACGAACAACCCGACTCTGAAGACGACTTCGACGAAGATGTTCACAAATAACAACTAGTTTACGCGTCTCGAGTTGCCATAACTCGGGACGCGTAAGATATAGCAAATATGCAGTATATTTCGTGCTTACGCAAATTCTTCAATGAAACGGGATTTTTTTTGAAGTTGTCGTACACAAATAACTACAATTATGCTTTCTTTTTACAAAGTTTTTTCATCTCACGCGGTGCTTCAGCGTGAGCGTCCGATTGTCTTCTACGGCTATGGCGTCAAAGCGTGTGCTACTCTGACGGCCACATTTGCGGGGAAAAAAAGCGAAGTGGTTGCTGCTGAAGACGGCACTTGGTCGGTGGCATTTCCGGCAATGGCGGCTGGCGGCCCTTATGAGCTGGTGGTGAGCTGCTGCGGCGAGACAATTTCGCTCGAAGACTTGTTGGTTGGCGAGGTCTGGGTGTGTTCGGGGCAATCCAATATGGAGATGCCGCTCAATGGCGCCAATCCGTTCTTCCGTGCGAAGGATGCGGATGCCGAATGCGCGGCTGCCAACTATCCCGGGATTCGTCTGTTCGATTTTACCAATTTGAAGCGCATGTCACCGGATGAAGAGCTCGATGATGTGAATGCGGGCGAATGGAAAGTCTGCACGCCGGAGAGCGTATATAACTTCTCGGCTGCGGCCTACTTCTTCGGTCGCAAGCTGCATAAGGATCTCAATATTCCGATTGGCTTGATTTCCACTTCCTGGGGCGGAACTAATATCCAGGCGTGGATTAGCCATGATCAATTTATCCGCAATCACTGGCTGGAGTACTCGGAGTATTTGAATTCACTGCCAGCAGAGATGGCCAGTGCGCGCGAAGATGCACAGAAGAAATGGGAAGAAGAGGTGACTACGGCTCTGTCATCCTGGACGGAAAAATTTGATGCTCAGACGCAGCAATGCCCAGCAGCATGGCTCGGTGAAGCGCAGCCATGCGATGCGTCTTGGGAACAGATCAAAGGCGAGACATTCTATACACAATTGCCAAAAACAGGCCGTTATGTCGTGCGCGTGACTGTCGATGTGCCGCAGGAAGCCGCCGGCAAGGAGATGACATTGAGTGGCATGGTGGTCAATGATTGCGACCGTACATTCATCAACGGCGTGGAAATCGGCGCAACTACGCCTGTGACTCCGAACTACTGGGCGTGCGTGCGTGTATATACAATCAAAGCAGGACTACTCCATGCAGGGAAAAACATCTTAGCAGTGATAGCTGATAACCATAAGTGTGCCGGTGAAGTGAATATGACGGCATTGCAGATTGTCGATCAAGACGGCAATAAAGCGTCGCTGGTGCCTGGCAGTATGGTGATGAAGGCGCATGCGCTTCTGCCTAAAGATTTCCTGCCGCGTCCCGATGTGCCAACCGAGCTGCTCATAAGCAAGTGCGGTCCGAGTTATCCATCCACGCTTTACAACGCGATGCTCTATTGCTTCCGGCGTTATGCGGTCCGGGGTGCGATCTGGTATCAGGGCTGCAACAACAATGGCACTCAGACATACTACAAGATGCACAAGATGCTCATTGACGGCTTCCGCGAGCTGTGGAAGGACAGCGAGATGCCGTTCATCATCACCCAGCTAGCGTCATTTGAACCCAATAACTCGGGGCCGGAAAACCGCTTGCCTGAATCGCAATTTGAAAAACTGCCTGACGTGATGCCCTATTATGTGCCGTATGCGGTCACGCGCGAAATTCAAGCGGCGTTGCGCGATAACATGCGCAATGTCGGATTGGCATGTATCTTCGATGCCGGCGACCACTCGGACATCCATCCGCGGGACAAGCAGACGGTCGGTGCGCGCTTGGCATTGTGGGCAGAAGAGCACACATACGGCATGGATGTCAAGTCCGAGGGGCCGCGCTTTGCCGGGCTGCGCCGTGAAGGCAAGACGTTGCGTGTCTTCTTTGAACATGCCGAGGGCCTTAAAACGACTGATGGCGAGCCGCCGAAGGGCTTTGCGGTCGTGACGCGTAACGGAGAAGTCGTCGTGGCGGATGCTAAAATCGACGGCAATACAGTTGTCGTATCCTCGATTTACTGCCAGGATGCGGAAGCCGTGCGTTACGCATTTGTCGGCTTCTGCCATGTCAATCTAGTCAATGGCGCAGGCTTGCCGGCGGAGCCGTTCCGTTCGGACGCGATCGATTACGAGCGCGCATTCCGCTAATCATCAGCGGTGGCAATGCCGCAATGCGCAATGGGGATGAGGGGATTGCGCATCAATGGCATGTCAATTTCTGACAAATACTGGCGGTATTGCAAAACTGGTGTGCTGGGTTATATTAGGCGAGTTACAATCGACTTAACAAATCCAAATCAAAATAATCAATTTTAGAGGAGTTTTTCGTCTATGAAAATGACCTATCAGCCGCACCGTCTGTCGCGCAAGCGTACTCACGGTTTCCGTGCCCGCATGGCAACTGCCGATGGCCGCAAAGTATTGGCTCGCCGCCGTCGCGCAGGCCGCAAGCGTCTCACCGTATAATTTTGCCGCCGAGTAATAATCTTTTATAATGACTTACGGCTGCGATGGGTGAGGATATACCAGAGCGCTTCTCTGCATTCGGGGACAGAGCCCGGCTTAATCATCGCCGGCAGATTGAGCTGGTGAAGCAAAGTGGCAGGGGATCAGCGGGGCGGTATGCAGTAGTCGTAATTCTGAAAACGCCGCCGGACGGGATGCGCCGGGCGGCGTTTTTGATTTCCCGGCGTTTCAGTCTGCTGGCAGTTGAGCGCAATCGCGCGCGGCGGCTGTTTCGGGAGACTTACCGCAATTTGTTTGACCGCATCGATGCGTCGTGGATTCTGTTTATTCCGCGCCGCGCGATCAAGCATGCATCCCAGCAGGATGTACAGCAGGAAGTGGAAGCAGTCTGCCGGAAAGAGGGCATTCTGCTGACAAATCCCGCTAATGACGGCGCCGGGGAGGGCTGACGGCGATGAATGCGCCGTTGGATGGCGAACGAGGATGCGGCATTGCGGCGCGCATCTGCGCGGCATTGATCAGCTTTTACCGCAAGTACATCTCGTGTCTGAAGCCACGGTGCTGCCGTTTTTCGCCGAGCTGCTCGGAGTATGCGCGGGATGCATTCCTGATTCACGGCTTCTGGCGCGGAATTGCGCTGACGCTTTGGCGGCTGATGCGTTGCCATCCATTCTACCACGGCAACTTGAATGACCCGGTTCCGCCGTCGCCGCATAAGCACAAATAGCTATCATACAATTTCAATGCGCATTTGCGTCGTGCAGATGCCTTACGACCACTATTTTAGACAATACTGATGAAGAAGTTTGATCCAGTCTCCGTATTTGGCATTGCCATTTGTGTGGTGATGATGATTGCAGGCGGCTACTATAGCAGCCGTCAAGCGCGCATTGCTGCTGCAGCGCAAGCCGAGCGTGCGCGTATTGCGGCCGAAGCGCAGCTCAAAGCCGCAGCTGATGCATCTGCGCAAGCCGCAGACGCAATCGTCTCCAGCGAGAGCGCTGTCGCTGCGCAGGAAGTCATCGCATCGCAGCTCAAAGCAGTGACGCCGGGAGAGCCGCAGTCTGTCGGCATTGACGGGCTTTTCACTGCGCAGATTGACCCCAATGGCACGGGTATCCAGAGTGTCACGATGGAGCAGTATACTGTGCAGACGCGCGATGCCGCACGCAAAGATGTGCGGCAAGTGCTGGACACTGCGAAGATGCCGTTTTTGAGTGTCCAAGTGGCATCGACGCCGCTCTATCAAGCCGCGGAGTCCGAATGCACGGACGGTTTTGTGAAGAGCCATCGCATGGATGGCAAAGCGCGCGTTGCGTTTGACGAATCTTGGGAAGTCGTGAAGCCGGCCGATGGCGCAGCGGGGAACTATGTGATTGCGTACACGTTGACGTTGACCAACCGCACGACGGAGTTCCTGACTTTGCCGCAGTTGAGCATGAGTTGCGGGCGGCTCGCCGGATTCCTGGGCGAGGGCAAAAACTCGGCATTCACCAAATATGCATCGGGGTCGGTAGCATACAGCGCATTGGACGACACAAGCGCTGAGTTGTTGCGCACTGGCGATCTCAAGGAGAAGAAGATAGCGAAGAAGGGCGAGACATATCGCCAGACGCCGATCAAGTGGCTGGGCGTCAGCTCAAAATATTTCCTGTTTGCGTTGATGGATCTGGAGATTGACGGTGAGCGCACGGCATTCACTGGGTTTGTGCCGACCGGTTCGCCGAATGCCGATAACGAGTATTTCAGCGCAACCGCGTTGCTGCCGAAATTCAAGTTGCAGCCCGGTGAGAGCGTCACGATCAAAATCAATGGCTATGCCGGTCCGAAGGAATTCGGGCGCCTTACCGAGATGGGGCAGGGCTTGGCGGCAGTCGTCGGAATGGATTACTTCTGGTTCTGGCATTTTGACTGGATGGCGAAGCTGTGCCATATCATGCTCAAAGCGATGAATTTCTTTGCTGGGTGGTTCCCCGCAAGCATCGCATACGGCATGGGCATTATCCTGGTCACTGCGCTGGTGAAAATCATTCTGCTGCCGGTAATGCGCAAATCCATGAGCGGCATGAAGAAGATGTCGGAGATGAAGCCATATCTCGATGAAATTCGTGCAAAATATAAAAATGATCCGCAGCGCATGATGTATGAGCAGCAGAAAGTCTATCGCGAGCATGGCGTCAGCATGGCGGGGATGGGTGGATGCCTCCCGATGCTGTTGCAGCTACCGATTTTCTTTGCAATGTACAGCACATTCAATGCGGCAATTGAAATCCGTAATGCGCCTTTCCTGTGGGTCGCCGATCTGTCGATGCCGGATGCTATCTTTGGTCTGCCGATTCATCCGCTCGCGCTGATGACTGGCGCGACGATGTTCCTGCAGCAGAAGCTTACGCCCACGGCTGATCCCAACCAAGCGCGTATGATGAATATCATGTCGCTGGTGTTTATCGTCTTCTTCTACAATATGCCGGCCGGTCTGACGCTTTACATGACCGTAAACCAGCTCTCGTCAATCGTGCAGATGCTGTTGTTCCGTCATTGGGACAACAAAGCGAAAGCGCTGGCTGCCAAGGCATAGAAACAGGCAAGCGGGAGAATACTACAATGAATGACAACGAAATCCGTGAAATCGCGTGCAGGACGCTGAACGAAATGTCCGCACTGCTCGGCTGGGAGCTGACTTGCTCGGTTGCCGACAATGGCGAAAATGGCGCATTCAAGCTGATTGTGAACAGCGATGATGATGCATCGGCAATCATTGGGCGCAAAGGGCAGGGGCTGGATGCGCTTGAGCTGTTGATCAATCGCATCGTCAAAGCCAAGCATGAAGATGCCGCATGGATTCCGGTGGAAGTCAATGGCTACTCGACTGGGCGCACTGGCGAGCATTCGCATCCGCATCGCGACGGCGGTGATCATAGCGGCAACGACGCTGAAATGCAGGAGCGCTTCGCTTCAATCGCGCAATCTACCGCGAAGGAAGTGCGCTACTGGAAGGAACCGCGCCGCATTGGACCGTATACACCGGCCGAACGCCGCATTATCCACAATACGCTCAAGGAAGACCCGGCAGTCGAGACCGAATCTATTCCCGCACCCGAGGCCGGCGAACGCATGAAATATGTCGTCATCAAGCTCAAATAAGGAGGAGTATATGAAGAAGGTTGTCATCATCTGCGCAGCGATCTTTGCGGCAATCGTATTGCTTCCGGGCTGCGGCAAGGAGGAGAGCAAGAGCTCGCAGACGGCAAAAGAAGTGAGCGATACCGTCGATTACGCTATTGGCAAGACCCAAGTCGATGCAAAGAAAAAAGCCGAAAAGACGCTCAAGGAAATCGAAAAGAGCCAACAGCAAAAGCTGAACGACGAATTGTAACGGGCCTGGGGGGCTGTCCGAGAAGAACCCCCGAGGCGTGCGCTTCGGGCACGTGTAGGGCCGGGGCTTGTCCCCGGCCTAAAGATAAGCGCGTGCGGGAAGACAGCACCCACCGGGCATAAAAAGGCGAGTAATGCGGAAAATATGGGGCGCGCGGTTGCGCCGTTTTTTGGGGGGGCTGTCCGAGAAGAACCCCCGAGGCGTGCGCCCCGGGCACGTGTAGGGCCGGGGCTTGTCCCCGGCCTAAAGATAAGCGCGTGCGGGAAGACAGCACCCACCGGGCATAAAAAGGCGAGTAATGCGGAAAATATGGGGCGCGCGGTTGCGCCGTTTTTTGGGGGGGCTGTCCGAGAAGAACCCCCGAGGCGTGCGCCCCGGGCACGTGTAGGGCCGGGGCTTGTCCCCGGCCTAAAGATAAGCGCGTGCGGGAAGACAGCACCCACCGGGCATCCGTTTCCTCCGTTATTCCACGCGTTCCCCCGGAAGTTATCTCACGATATTCATCAGTGCGTCGAAGTTATCCACTTTGCCATACTTCACGTTGTTAGTGGAGAGTTGCTCAAAGAGTTTTTCTGCGCATGCGATTTTGACTTTCTCGAGGCCACGCAGATCCATGCTTGACATTGATCCCTTGGTTTCTGCGACGAAGTATACATGCTTTACGGTTCCCTCCTGGAATGCAATGGCCCAGTCGGGCGAGTAATTGCCGACGGGCGTAGCGATATGGAAGCCCTTCGGCAGTTTTGCATATACCGCCACTTCCTTTGCGGTGTCAATACTGTCGGCAAACGCCATTTCGCCGTCGCTGTCGGTGAAGACGTAGTCTACAATGCTCTTCTTCCCGGGATACGCGCGGTCGATATTTGCATGCTTTTCTTGCGTGAAGATATCGCTGTCAAATGTCTCATCAACTTGGTTGTAGCTGATATGTTCGACAATGATCGTGGCTTTCTGCTCTTGGACAAGTCGCGTTACATTGCGGATAAACTCTTCGGGATTGGCTTTGTACAGTTCAAACTTTGACGGCTCAATCCTGGTGAGTATCGTCGCAATGGTTTTGCGTGTCAGCTTTGTTGCCATACCGATCTTTCCCAGCAGGTCATATTTTACATTGCTCACGATGTCGGTACGCATTCTGTCGGTACTGGCTTCTTGCTGCTGCATCATGACACCGCTCTTCATATCGTCAAGCGTAGTATTATCCTTCTGTTCGCCACGTGTTACGACATAGCTCAATTGTGTCACCGACAATTCGCGGTTAATGGCGGCCACTGCATTTTCAATGAGTTCATCGCTGTCGAAATCCACAGTGTATGCGTATTTGTGGTTGATGCGTTTCCACAGCTCCTGAAACTCCTTCCTGGCAAAATTGTCGTTCAGTTTGTTTTCGGGCGCTTTTGTCTTGCTGCCATCTTCAATCATCTCGTCGAGTGCTTTCGGATCGAAGATGCCCTGCACGCACTTGTACACTTGTGCAGTATAGGGTTTCAAGTCATCCGGCAACGGCTTGAGCGTCTCTGCAGCAAGATCTTTGCGGAATGCATCCGTCACTTCGCCATTTTTAGTGATGTATCCATTTGTGCGCAGCTGGAAGTAGATGTCCTGCGCTTCGTCCTTGCTCACGACATGGCGTGTGCCGTCATCCAGTGTCAGGATCTTCCCGGAGAAGAAATCGGTATCGGCTTTGGTCGGGCGGTCATAGAGGTCCTGCCTAATGTCTCGCTGCAAGTCCGCAACGAATGATGCGTAGCCCTCCGACGCAATGACTGTGAGCTTATTGATCTTCTGTACTTCGTCGGGAATCGCGTCGTTATCTTGCCGTACGCCCTGTGCATCAACGCAAAGTCGCAATCCGCGCCCGACTTCCTGGCGCTTCTGCGCTACGCTGTTGCTTTGGCGCAGCGAGCAAATCTGGAAGACGTTAGGGTTGTCCCAGCCTTCACGCAGTGCGGAATGGGAGAAGATGAAGCGCACCGGCTCATCGAAGCTCAACAGCCGCTCTTTATTCTTCAGAATCAAGTCGTAAGCCGATGTGTCGTCACTCTGGTCGCCTTCCTTTTTTACGTCACAGTTGATTGCGTGTCCATGCTTGTCGATCGAGAAATAACCGGCATGAGTAGCATGAGTTGCGATGCCGTTGATATATGCCATGTAACCGGGATCAAACAGATTCTGGTTTTCATTCAGCTCAGCATTGTATTCCTGCTCAAATATCTCGCCGTAACGGCCGAGCAGCTGCTTGCCGTCATCATCATACTTGCGATAGTTTGCCACTTCGTCGATGAAGAAGAGCGATAGGCACTTGATGCCGCGCTTGAAGAGCATCGCTTCTTTGCGGAAGTGCGCTTTGATGGTCTCGCGGATTTGGATGCGTGCTTTGTGGTCGGCGGTGATATTGCCTTTCACGTCTTTCACGCAGAGCGTCGTGCCATTGCCGAAGACGACATGGCTGCGCTGACCGCTCAGTGCGTCCACGCGGATTTCCGTGACCACATAGCCTTTATACTGTTCCATCTCACCAGAGAGGAAGTATAGGTCGTCGCCCTCGATGACATTTCGGTAGTCGCGCTTGATATTGCCGCTTTTGTTCTGCACTTCAATCTCCATGCGTGCCTGCGGCGGTTTGTCCTTGGAGAGGATGATGTCATCCAAGTAGATGTAGCTGTCTGTCCCCTTCAGATTCTTCAGTTCGAAGCCCACGACTTCAATCTTCTTGACCAGCTTCCGGTTATATGCATCCAGTGCATCGAGGACAAAGATGGGGTTGTGGCTTTCCTTGTGCGTGGCGGAGTAGTTGAGCGTGAAGAGCGGGTTGAAGCGCGCTAATGCCGTCTGCGTTGCAACGCCGCCCATCTTCTGCGGTTCGTCAAGAATGACGATCGGGTTGTTTGCGGCAATCACATCAATTGGACGGCGTGATGCGAATTCGTCGCGCTTGTCGTAGATGATACGCGACGCTTTGCTCCTCGATCCTTCCTTCAGCGTTGTGTTGAACGCCTGCGTGTTGATAATCATCACGTTGATGTCGGCACTCTGCGAAAATGTGTCGATCTGATTGAGGTTTTCGCCGCTGTAGATGAAGTATCGCGCTTTCTTGCCGTAGAGTTCCATGAAGTGGTCCTGCGTAATGTCAAAATTCTTCTTTACGCCTTCACGGATGGCGACACTGGGCACGACGACGATGAACTTGGTCCAGCCATAGCGTTTGTTGAGCTCGAACATCGTCTTGATATAGACGTATGTTTTGCCCGTACCAGTCTCCATCTCGATGTCAAGCTGGCACGCGCCGAGCTTCTTCACCACTTCGTTTGACAAATGGATATTGTTGGCGGTCTGCGTATGGTGGATATTGTCGAGCAAATCCTGCTCTGACAGCACAATCGCGCCGTTCCTGTAACCGAGAATATCTTCCTTGTCAAACAAATCTTCCCGGACAATCCGTTTTCCGTGCTCCTGCACATACACTTTCCCCTTGTCCACTTTATATTCCATCAGACCGAGGTTGGGCTGTCCATTGAATACGCCGACAGTGCTTTCCACCGCATCCGTCTGGTATTGCTGTATTTTGAATTTCAGTTTCATCTTCTATAATATCTTTGTAGTCGTTGATGGAGAGTAGGTCTTGAAGAGTTGTTCGAAGTTGGTTGCGGTCGAGTCGGTCTTCATGCTTGTATCGCGGATCACGGCATAAGTGGGCTGCATTTTGGCGATGGCAGTCACCACGTCGTCGGTCACATTCTGGTCGAAGCACGCTACGAGATAGTTGTCGGCCACGTTGTAGAGCGTCTTGCCCGATACCGTTGTCTTTTCTATCTTGCTGTTGAGTGTCGCTCCGAGTTCCAGCATCACTTGGAAGAGCAAGTCTTCGCTCGTGCGGTCCGGCTTCACGTTGTCCACTAGGT
>CAVGNO010000066.1:0-10926 GCA_963630475.1 Blautia faecis
ATATTTGCACCACCCCAGGCTGTCGTCCATGATTGCCTGGGGTGCTTTGTTTGTGTATATGAACTACTAAACGACACTATGCGATATGGGACGTTTTGCGAAACTTGAGCAATATACGGCTAATGAGAATGACTTCTGGCAACGCTTTGTCGGCTATGCCGGGCATATTTTCACCACGATGCGCGGACTAGAATTCACATTTGAAGTACGCGGCAATGAGGTATTTTTCGACCGCAAAGCGAAGTCAGTAACGCGTTCGACAATTATTCGCGGATACCGCAAAGCGCTGGAGTTGAAACAGAGTGGCGATCAGATAACAAGTCCGAAGCAATTGGGTGTCTTCGGCGCAAGCTACATCCTACCCGTCTTGATGTCCGAAGGGATAATCGACCTTACGTCATCGCCAGAAGCGCACGACGATTGCACAGCAACGCCATTGCATATCGCGCCTCAGCAACTTGAGCTCTTTTGACATCTGCCGTCATTGTTAAAGTCCTTACATTTCTTCCGGAAATCACCTCCAGTAATGCCAGCATTTCCTTCTGCGGCAAGCAGTCTGTCATTCGTCGTTTGCCGTCTGAAGCAATCATTTTGAACTCACATACATTTTGTAAGGGTTTCGTTTTGCGCTTTCTTCAAACGGGTCTTCAGCACATACCAGTCCTCGGTCTCACACGGGAAGCTAGCTAGCAGATGCGCGGGAGCAGTTCGCCAGTCGGCTGTGCGAGCAGAGTCTTTGCGCCGATTTCGGTTTCAAGCACAACTTTTCCCGGATGGTCGGCGGTGACATGGCCGATGATTGCGGCATTGGAAGAATATTTGCATTGATGCAATGCCGTCAGGATCTTTTCGGCATCTTCAGCTGGCGCGAAGACAACGAGCGTTCCTTCGCATGCCAGATAGAGCGGATCGAGTCCGAGCATACCGCACACGCCTTGCACTGCCGGCGCAACCGGTATTGCAGTAGCATTCAGTTCAATTCCGACATTGCTTTCTGCGGCGATTTCGTGCAGGACGGTACCAGTGCCGCCACGCGTCGCGTCACGAATCACATGGATTCCCGGCACGGTTTTCAGCATTGAGTGCACGGTATCCCACAGTGGCGCGCAGTCGCTCTTCACATCGGCGTCAATATCAAATTCGTTACGTGCAAGCAAGATTGTGCAGCCATGGCATCCAATATCGCGCGTGACGATGACTGCGTCTCCGGGGCGCGCGTTTTTACCGGACGTATTGACTCCTGGGAGCAGCTCGCCCACGCCGGAAGTCGTGATGAAAATATGATCGACCTGCCCTTTTCCGGCGACTTTCGTATCGCCGGCGACGATATGCACACCGGCTTCTGCGGCTGTCTTCGCCATTGCGGCGGCAATTTCCTCCAGTTCGCTGAATGCAAAGCCCTCTTCGATGACGAATGAGCATGTCAGATAGAATGGGCGCGCGCCCATGCATGCAAGGTCATTGACAGTCCCGCAAATGGAGAGTTTGCCGATATTGCCGCCATTGAATTTATATGGCGAGACAATAAAGCCATCAGTCGTGAACGCCATTTTTCCCTGCGGCGGCGTCAGCACTGCCGCGTCATCCGGCGTAAAATCCGGATTAGCGAAATGCGCTTTGAAGACCTGGTCGATTAATTGTGCGGTCTGGCGTCCGCCTGCGCCATGCGCGAGAGTCACGGTTGCGTCATTATTGAAATTATTACTCACGATTGAAATCTCCGTATTGATAAAATGCCGAACACGCGCCCTCATTAGACACCATGCATGCGCCGATGGGATGCAAAGGCGTGCAGACTTTGCCAAAGAGCGGGCACTCCGAAGGCAAGCACTTACCTTGCAGGACAATCCCGCAGCGGCATGCCGGATTAGGATGGCCGCTCATGAGCGGGATGTTAAAGCGTTTGCGTGCATCAAATTCTTCAAATTGCGCCCGAAGAGTCAGTCCCGACCCGGGGATATTTCCGAGGCCGCGCCATTCGGCATCGCATGGCTCCATCACTTCGTCGATAAGCTTCATTGCAACGGGATTGCCTTCGGGACGCACGACACGTGGATAGCAATTGCGGAAGAACGGCTTACCGTCAGCCGAAAGTTCGAGCACAGTCGCAAGCGCGAGCAGCAGCTCCGCGGCAGTAAATCCGGCCACGACACCGCTTACGCCATTTTCAGCACAGAGTTTTTCGCAGAGTGCGGTGCCAGTGATTGTATGGACATGGCCCGGATATAAAAATGCGTCCGCAGAACCGAGTAGCGCTTTGTATGCATTCGGCATCGTCTTGTTCGAGCCGAGAATAGAAAAGTTATGCAATTGCGCTTTTGCAGCGTGCTTGACGGCGAGGCATGCGCCGGGAACTGTCGTCTCAAAACCGACCGCCAAAAAGACGTAGTGATGGGACGGATCATCCTGCGCGAGTTTCACCGCATCCATCGGCGAGTAGACGGGGCGAATCACCGCACCACGCGCACGCGCTCCAGCCAGCGACATTTCGGAGCCCGGCACGCGAATCAAGTCGCCGAATGTGCATATCACCGCGTTGTGTTCCAACGCTAAGCACAGCGCTTCATCGATATAGCCGCATGGCGTCACGCAGACTGGACAGCCCGGACCGGAAATCAGCGTTACTTGCGGTGGCAAAATACGGCGCAAGCCGAGTCGGAAGATTTCATGCGTATGCGTACCGCATACTTCCATGATGCGCAATGGCCGGCCGCGATAGCTCTCAATGAACTGCTTCAAATCTGCCATTGCCGACTTCCTCGGTTACTTGTTTGACTTCGTCAGCATCACTGCCGTCAATTTTTGCGATTGCGACGCCGGCATGCACCATGACATAGTCGCCGGGTTCCAAATCCGCCAAAAGCTCGGCGGAGACAGCGCGCCGTGCACCCGACGCATCAATTACTGCGGTGCCGTCATTGACGCTGACGACGCGCGCTGAAAGTCCTACACACATATTCGTTATTCCTAATCAGATTAGAGCTGATTCCGTAGAGTTAAAGCATAAGGCAACTGGCACACCCTATGCCTTTGTATTGAATGACAGCGGCGGTATCGCTGAAATTATTTGCGGCGTCGCGCATGAGCATCGCAAGATGCCGGATGCCGGCAAAGCCCCACAAGCCGCCGCCGGAGACGATATTGACAAAATGCGGCGTATTGCCAAACCACGCCGCTTTCTGACCAATCGCAAGAAGCGCAGGATTTGCCTGAACGGGATGTGCGTTCAGCATTGCCGGATGAACAGTCGGCTTCAAAAGCAACTGCGGAAATGTCTTCTGCAAACATGCGAAATCCTCGCGTTCTTCCGGAGAAAAGACGTCGGCATAGACGCATTCGACATTAAAATTGTGTTCCAGCAGCAACCGCGCGAGCCCCAATGGTCGCGGCGTTGCAGTGTAATCGATTGCAATTGGCATCGTGCCGAGTTCCTTGCGCAATTGCGTCAATTCCGCAGATGCATCTGCCCATGCCGCATCGTAGTCTCCGGGGGGAACGCATAGATAGTCGGCCAAGCACTGCAGATGCGCAATGATTTCCGTGCGCGTGTAGCTTAATGGCAGATGGAGATGCGTACGGCAAGTCCGCAGCGCTAATGCTTCAGCAGCGGCTTTTGCTGGCAGAAATGTCGTCACATCGAGTGCGGAATCCGCAGTCGCAAGAAATTCGTCATAGCTATGACAGAGCGTGATGTCACGCACAGTCCAGCCGGCGTGTGCAAAAAGCCGCATAAGATCGCTCTCCGCTGAAGTCGCGCGGTCATTTCCGATGATACTCACAGTCTTCGGACGCGGTGGCGTCTTCGGCAAGAGCGCGTAGATTTGGCGCCGCGTGAGCTGGTCAGGCGTCAAGCCGCTCTTGCGCATTGTCGGCGTCATATAGCAGTCGATGAATGCAATGTCAGGATAGCGAATTGACAGCTCATGAATTACGCGCGCCATATCGCAGCCGGCGAATTGGTGGATACAGCTGATGAAGAGCAGGATAGCGCGTGGCTTATGCGTCAGCCGAGCAAGGACTTCCGCTGTGCCGGTGATGAGCGATTCTTCCAATTGGCCATTGAACATATCGGCTTCATCGACGGCAATCCATGACATGCGGTTCATTGCGCGCATCTCGGCGGCAGTCTGAATGACGCCGCGCAGGCATCCTGCCGCGCATGCATAGATCTGATGCGATTCAGGCAGCAGCATTCCGACATGCACGATATTCCACGTACCGCGAATTGGCGCATTGTATTCCAGCGTCGATGCAAACGGCTGTGGAAATGCCGCTTCGCCGATGCGGACTTCAGGAATTGCGCTATCGGTTGAATTGTCGAGTTTAATCAGCATTGATAACTACGTGTGCTAATTGACGATAATTCTGCGCTGCAACTGAATCGGGGAATGCATCGATGACAGTCCTGCCCAATGCCTCGGCTTCCTGCACTTCTTGGCGCCAATCCAGAGCGCCGACGACAGCGGCGTCAAAATCATTGGCCAATTCAATCACTTTCTCATCTTCGCGCGGCACATTACGGCGATTGAGAATGAATCCGCCCAGCGCGGCATAACCGCGATTGCGGAAATTCTGGACTGCCATCGCGATATTGGCCGCTGCATGTATCGCCATATTTTCGCCGGAAGTGAGGATATAGACGCGGTCGGCATAGCCGCGCCGCATCGGCATAGCAAAACCGCCGCAGACGACATCGCCCAAGACGTCATACAGCACGACATCGGGTTTATACTGCTCATACGCGCCCTTCTCGGCGAGTTTTTCCAGCGCGGCGATAATTCCGCGACCTGCGCAACCCAATCCGGGAACTGGTCCGCCGGCTTCCACGCACAGCACACCTGCACTGCCGCGGCACACCATCTCCTCAAGTGCGAAGTCATTGCCGCGCGTGCGAATGAGTTCCAGCACAGTCGGCAATGGTTGCTTATCGCGCAGTAGCAGCGTCGAATCCGCTTTCGGATCGCAGCCAATCTGCATCACGCGCAAGCCGGATTGCGCTAGGACGACTGCCAGATTTGAGACCGTCGTCGATTTACCGATGCCGCCTTTACCGTAAAATGCCAGCTTCTGCATTATTCCCCCTTATCAACAAAGTCACCACGACCGATTGCGAGTGTGTAGCCAATCGCTTCCATCCGCTTCTGCAATGGCGATTCCATCACCGATGCTTTCGCGGCCTCCGACTTCATATTGTCATAGAGCACGTAATTGCGCACTGCGGTCTCCGGCGAGAGATTCGGCATAATGACATTAGCGCCGGCGAGGACGCCGGCTTCACGGCCATCCGGCAGCAGTGTCGCCAACGCAGTCGTCGCCGGAAGCAGCACAGTCGGGTGCTGCAAGCGCAGCAAGCTGAGCAGGAATATCGTCAGGACTGAGCTGCCGGCGTCACAATGTCCCAACGGCGTGTCTTTATGCGGAATAAATGGCCCGATGCCAATCATTGCGGGCTGAAACTGTTCTAGAAACAGCATCTCTTCAGCCAGATGCGCAATCTTTTGTCCGGGAGTACCGACCATAAATCCGCATCCCGTCTGATAGCCCAGCTCCTTAAGCCAGCGCAAGCATTGCATGCGATTATCCCAGCGTTGATGCGCCGGATGCAAAGTCGCGTAGTGCGCGCAGTCTGCGGATTCATGACGCAACAGATAGCGGTCCGCGCCTGCGTCACGCAATAACGCATAATCCTCACGCGTGAGCTCGCCAACCGACAGCGTCACTGCGCACTCGGGAAACGCGGTCTTCACTCGCGTTACGAGTGCCGCCAAGCGTTCTGCGGGAAATGCGGCATCCTCGCCACTTTGGAAGACGAATGTGCGGAAGCCGTAGTCGTATCCGCTTCGGCAACACGCAAGCATCTCGTCTTCATTGAGCCGATAGCGCTTGCAATTCCGATTTGATGCGCGCAATCCGCAATACAAGCAGTCGTTTTTGCAGTAATTCGAGAATTCGACGATTCCGCGTACGAAGATGCGATTACCAAAATGCGCGCGGCTTTGCGCAGCAGCCAGTTGCGCGGCTTCTTTGCGCACGGATGCGTCTTCCCACGCATCGAGCAAGACGATCCATTCGACGGCCGAGAGACGCTGTTCCTGCGCGAGTTTATGTAATAGTTCGCTAGGTGAAAACATAAGCTATCCTTTCACCGGCGCAATTGCGCGTTCAAGAATGCCTGTCATCTTTGCGATGATGACGCCATAGTTGGTAAACGGCACATGCTGATCCTGCGCGCATTTCATCCGGAAGAGCACTTCGCGCTCGGTGAGCATGCATCCACCGCAATGAATCACTAGTTTATAGCGCGTGAGGTCTTCGGGGAAGCCCATTCCAGAGCATGTCTCAATCTGCAATTTTCTGCCGCTATGCGCAGCCAGCCAGCGCGGAATCTTCACAGTACCGATGTCGTTGCATTGACGATGATGCGTGCAGCCCTCCGCGATGAGCACGCGGTCGCCATCCTGCAATGTGTCGATTGCGGCGACACCGCGCAATGCTTCATCCAGGAATCCCTTGCAACGCGCCATCAAAATTGAAAATGACGTCAATGGAATTTCCGGCGGAACCATCGTCTTGACTTCATTGAACGCCTGGCTGTCTGTGATCACAAGACGCGGTTTACGCGCAGCCGTCGCAAGCGCTTGCGGCAATTCCGTATCCCGCACGACAAGTGCCATCGCTCCGGCATCCAAGCATTCGCGAATCGCCAATTGCTCGGGCAGAATCAGCCGCGCGCGCGGCGCGGCTTCGTCAATCGGAATCACTAAAATCACCAAGTCGCCTGGCGCAAGCAAATCCGCCACCATCTTCCGACCGCTGCTTACAGGGACAGTCCGCGCAATCTTTTCGCGCAGTGCGATAATTCCTGCACTCGTGAGCGCACTGCAATTGATTTCCTCCGGTGCCGATGCTTGACGCGCAGGAGCCAAGTCACTCTTATTCAAGACGACAATATAAGGAATGCCCTTCTGACGAATCAGCGCAAGCAGCTCTTCGTCACAAGCCGCCAATGGCATTGTCGCATCAACGACGACGACTGCGATGTCAATGCGGTTGAGCACTTGACGCGCACGGCGCACGCGCAACGCGCCCAGCTCCCCTTCATCGTCTAATCCCGGCGTGTCAATTATCACGACCGGTCCCAAGGGCAGAATCTCCATCGATTTCGTCACCGGATCAGTCGTCGTACCGCGCGTCTCCGAGACAATCGACAATTCCTGTCCGGTCACGGCATTGACCAGACTCGATTTTCCCGCGTTACGGCGTCCGAAGAAGCCGATATGCGTGCGGTTTGCAGATGGTGTGTCATTTAAGCTCATTGCAGTGCTCCTGGAACACAAAAACGGAACAGTAGCTATGTCAAAAGCCACTGTTCCGTCATCACGAAGATATGACAACAGACTACCGGAATTATCCAAGAAGGACATCCGACAATCTAGATTCAGCAGCTTTTTCCGCAAGCGCGCATTACGCGCTTTTGGAATCAGGGTGAAAAAAAATCAAATTACTTGCGGCTGAAGACCGCTTTCGCAGTCACGCCGGGAATGCGTCCTAAACGCCCGGACAGCGTATTGATGTCATCAAGCGACGCTTCGACGACAACACTGATGATATTGACACCACGTTTGCGAAATGGCAAGCCCATCCGTGCGGCAATGCGGCTTTCGTACTCATGCAGTAATGCATTGACTGCACTAGCTTGTTGTGCGCTATCAAGGATGATTGCCAGCACTGCGACACGCAGTTCTGGAGTTGTATCGCATTCGTTTTCCATGTTCGCCGCATAATGTAATATGATTCTGTGAATCAGCAATAAATTATGACCAGTTACGGCTTTTATATGGAAATGTCAAGAGTATAATGAAGAGCGAGAGTACAGGCAGGAAGCGTAATCGCGGGGATTGTGCGACAGATTCGCAGGGACAGTTGCTTGAATACGAGCATGGCTATTTACGTCATCAAGCAAAATTAGCGCGTGGAGTGCGGCCACCGCGCGAGGAACGGCGGCGTTTAGCGGCAGACAATATATCGCCGATTGTCGTCGAGGACTGCGGCATTGAGTTGCTGTATGTGTTGGATTTTGGCGCAGTGCCGTGTGCAATTGCAAGTGATTTAGCGCTTGAGATTTGGTGGCGCGGCACCAGCGGCACGAATGCGCGGCTGCAACCGCTGGTCGTCTCGCAAGACACATCTGTGCCGGAGAGCGCGGATGCGGAAGCTCTGGCATTTCTTTATCGCTATCGTGAACGCAGTGATGGCACGCGGGGTAACCGATTTATCATACCGCTTGAGAAGCAGAGTGCGCTACTAGAGCTACTCGCGTCCGTCAGCAATGTGCGCTGGAGTGCGAGGCAAAGTGAGGGCGCATGGAAGCTCCATCGCCTCACTATCCATTCACCGGATAGCAAAACGCTATGGTCAGTCAATTTCAGCGCAGCCGATGGCGGCATGCAACCGGCAATTTCTCTGTCAGGCGTTTCCCGCGACATACCATTTGAGCAATGGCAAGCACTCTCCGCTGCAGGATGGGTATTAGCGGATGGCGTTCTCTATACTATCGAGATGCATCAGAGCTACTCGATGCTTTGTCAATGGCTGGGCAATACGCCGCCCATCTTGAGCACGCGGCGTGCATCCGAATGCGTTAGGATGCTCACAATGGATGGCGGCGCAGACTTGAGCGGCTTGCCGTCATACTTGAGCGTTCCTGTGGAGAACATTCGCCCAACCGGTCGCCTCTATGTCACAACCGCGCGTTTCAAGCATCTGGGCGAAGAGCAGCTGCAATGCACGCTGTCATTCGATTATGCCGGGACAATTGTGCAAGATGATGCAAAGCATACGGAACGTCTGCAAGCCGGCACACGCGTAATCGAGCGCAATGCCGAAGCCGAGGAGGAGCTGCGTCAGCGGCTTTTCGCGCTCAATTTCCGACTCGTCAAGCGCACAGGCGGTGACGAAGATCCGGGCTGGAAGCTGACGCCGAATCGCCTCGAAAAAGCGGTCTTCGCATTAGTCGCCGAGGGATGGGAGATTAAAGCATCCGGCAAAGACTACCGCCGGCCAGTCAGCAAAACGTATGCAGTATCGTCATTTGGCATTGACTGGCTTGAGCTTGATGCAAAACTCGATTTTGGCGACGGTATCACAGCGCAGATGCCGGCATTGCTCAGCGCAATCCGATCGGGCAGCAAATGCGTCTTACTGGATGACGGTAGCTACGGCGTGCTACCACAGGATTGGCTGGAGCATTTTACAATTCTGACGCAGATAGGTCAAAGCGACAACAAGAAAGTCCTCGTAAGACAGCAGCAAGCGGGGATGATTCAAGCGCTACTTGCGGAGCAGATCGAAGACCTGGATGGCCACTATCAGCAAATCATTGCGCAAATGGAGCACGAGAATGCGCGCGCGTCATCAGCGCAATTTACCGCGCCGTCTGCTTTTCAAGCGGTCTTGCGGCCATATCAGCAAGCCGGCGCAGCGTGGCTGCAATCGCTTGCGCGCCGCGGACTGGGCGGTGTACTGGCCGACGACATGGGCCTGGGCAAAACCGTCGAAGTCCTGGCATTATTAAGCGCACGCCATTTTGATGCGCCGAATGCGCCGTCATTAATTATCGCGCCCAGTTCATTGCTCTTCAATTGGGAGCAGGAAGCGCATCGTTTCGCGCCATTTTTGCGTTGCGCTCAATACTATGGCGCGCGGCGGCAATGCACACAGCAGTGGTTTGAGCAATACGACATTGTCTTGACGACATACGGCACAATGCGGCAGGACGCGGTGCAATTATCCGAAATTCTCTTCGACTACATCGTGTTGGATGAATCGCAAAATATCAAGAACTCGGAAAGCAGCACAGCTCAATGCGCACGCATCCTCAAGTGCGCACATCGCATTGCGATGACCGGCACGCCGATTGAAAATCATCTCGCCGAGCTATTCAGCCAGCTCTCTTTCTTGAATCCGGGGTTGTTCACGCCGCAACTTGCATCTGCACTGGGCAAGGAGAGTGCGCTACTACACGACCGCGAGACTGCGCAGCGCATGCGGCATTTTCTGCAGCCGTTCATCCTGCGGCGCAGGAAGGAGCAAGTCGCAACCGATCTGCCGGCCAAAACCGAACAAGTCATTTGCTGCGAATTGCCGCAGGAGCAGCGCATCTGCTATGACCAGCTGCGCGATTACTACCGCCAGGAGCTCTCCGGCATCAGCGCAGGCAATGGCACTGCATCGATGCTTGCAGCGCTATTGCGCTTACGGCAAGCCGCATGTCATCCCGCGCTCATCGATTCGGCGCGCCATGACATCCCGTCCGCAAAGCTCGCAATACTGCACGAACAGCTCGAAGCATTATTGGAAGCCGGGCATAAAGCACTCGTTTTTTCGCAATTCACGTCATTGCTGAAGCTGGCGGCGAAAGACTGCGATGCATCCGGCTGGAAATACTGCTATCTGGATGGCACAACGAAGGAGCGCGCTACACTCGTCAACGCATTTCAGACAGACAGTACGATCGGCATCTTCTTCATTTCGCTCAAAGCAGGCGGTGTCGGCCTCAATCTCACCGCAGCGGATTACGTCTTCCTGCTCGATCCATGGTGGAATCCGGCGGCCGAAGCGCAAGCAATTGACCGCGCATACCGCATCGGCCAGCAGCGGCCAGTATTCGCATACCGCATCATCGCCAAAGATACAGTCGAGGAAAAAGTCATGCTGATGCAGCAGAAGAAGCGCGCTATCGCCAATGCTATCATTGATGACACGCAGCGCGCGCTAGAGTCATTGCCGCCCGCAATCACTGCCGAAGATCTCAAAGCGCTGCTCGATATTGCAATATCCTGATTCCGTGAAGTTAGAGAGTTTTGCGTCAGAACGAGGAATTTCGAAGGAGCGTACCGGGAGTACGTGACTGAGAAATGACAAAGT